>QZKU01000127.1 GCA_003598085.1 Candidatus Abyssobacteria bacterium SURF_5 | reverse complement strand
CGCACGGGTAGAGCCGGTCTTTGCATGGATAAAGTCTGTGACCGGTTTTAGACGGTTCCGCCTCAGGGGGAGAAAAGGCGCTTTAAAGGAATTTCTCTTAATCCCCCTTTTCCAAAGGGGGGAACTTCGAGAGCGGCAGAATGCAGTCCGTACAAAAAGCAGCCGGGCTCGTCTTGAATGAATGGCTTTGGTCCGGAGGGATAAAGGCAGCAAACATGTTGAATGGTTTGATTCGCTCTCTCCGCAAACAAACCTGAACTTCTATCTCACGCCAGTCGTCGATGGCGTTTGTGTTGATTGTTCTTGCTGTAGTCTGTCTTGCTGTGGACTGTGGACTGTCGAGTGGTCTGTCTTGCTGTGGACTGTAAGCTAGTCTTATTCGTTGCGCCGGCGGTCGGCCACGGCATTTGACACGGTGCGCGCGCGTTACTATAATTGAAAAAATTGTTTGATACTGGGCAGCGGGAAAGGAACAATTCATGATTCGCAAGCTGATCATAATCGCTATCCTGGCCGCGGTGGCCTACGGCGCATACCGGCTGATGGACGAGTCGGACTTCTTCGGCACCAAGAAACAGAAGCGCCAGACGTTTGAGGATTTCGAGCAGAAGGCGCTCAAATGATCTCCTTTCCGATTCAGGGCTCACCTGGATATCACGCCTGACGAAGGGACGCCTTTTCTCGGCGCGGAATTCGCCGGAGCCTCATCCCGGTCAGGCAACACTGTAATGCAATCAAGCGGCCTCGGAAGAGGCGTGGACCGGATCAGAACATGGCATTATTGCTGGTGAAGCAGAAGGGGCACGAGACGAAGAGTTTTCCGATTACCGGCGGCACAATCACCATCGGGCGCGCGGGCGCCAATCATATCGTTCTCGCGAACAAGTACGCATCGGGCCGTCATTGCGAGATCAGGTGCGAGGACGGGCGCTGCACCGTGCACGATCTGAACAGCACGAACGGCGTTTTCGCGAACGGAACAAAGGTGAGCATGAAAGTGCTCGATGACGGCGACCGCATTCTTGCGGGCGCGGCGATGCTGGTGTTTGTGGCGGACGAGGAATCGATCTCGATCGAATCGCTCATCTCGCAACTCGGCCATGCCGATGCGAGCCGGCGCGAGCTTGCGGCGAACCTGCTCGGGCAGTTGGGAGCCGCGGCGGCGGGCGATGCATTGATGAAGCTGTTGCGCAAGGAGACCGATGTAAAGGTGCAGAGCGCGGCGGTGGAGGCGATCGGGTTTTTGGGCGAAACGAAGGCGGCCAAGGCGCTGCTGGCGCTTTTCGACACGAAGGATGTAGTCTTGCGCAGCGCTGTGGTGAAGGCGATAATAAGAATTGCAGACGAAAAGACCGTCACCGAACTCGCCCATAGTCTGAAACATGCTGAGAAGAGAGTGCGGGTGCTGGCGGCATACGTGCTCGGCCAGATTCGCGGAGCCCACGCATCGAAACAGTTGCGGCGCGCGCTTGATGACGAATCATTCGAGGTTCGCGAGGCCGTTGTAAAGGCTTTGGGCGATTCGGGAGACCTGCAATCGGTCGACGCGCTGATCGAGAGCGCGAAAGATACACAGCGGTACCCGCTCGTCTGGGTGCTCGATTCGCTGGGCAAGATCGAGAGTCCGAAGGCTTTTCCCATTCTGAGCGGCGCGCTCGCGGAGCGCAACGTCGAGGTGCGGATGGCCGCGATCGACGGGATCGGGCGTCTGCGATTGAAAGAGGGAGTGCCCGCTCTCATTCCATTGCTGGACGATTCCGACGCGAGAATCCGCAGGTGCGCGGCCGGTTCGCTCGAGAAACTGAAAGCCGCGATTGAGAGGGAGCGCAAACTGGCGTCGCGCTCGGGCGAGGTCCGCAAGACGATAGAGATATCAGCCATCGGCGAAGATGAGAGCGGATCGGCGAAAAGCGCTTTCAGGGAAGACAAGGCGGCATGGGAACAATGGTGGGCGAAGCAGGCTGCTGAATAGGAAAGTTGGGCGCTGATGAGGCAGTTATATGTGCCATCGAAAATGGCGTATGTGAAGGGGAAGCGGCCGGAGGTCGATTGCATTCTGTGTGCGGTCTCCGCAAGGGATCGGCGCGTCTCGAAGCTGGAGATTTATCGGGGGAAACACTGGATCGTATCGGCCAACCTTCACCCGTACAATGCCGGGCATCTGCTGCTGTTTCCGCTGAGGCACGTGATCGACGTGCGCGCGCTCAAGAAGGCGGAGGCGGCTGAGATGATCTCGCTGCAGAACCTGTGTCTGGACGTGCTCGATGCGGCGTACAGTCCCGCCGGCTATAACATCGGCTTCAACATTCGGCGGCCGGCCGGCGCGAGCATCGAGCATCTGCACTTGCACATTGTGCCGCGCTATCCGAATGAGGCCGGCTTCATGGATATCCTCTCCGACACCCGCACGATTGTCGAAAGCCCGCAAAAGACGGTCAGCTCCCTGACCGCCCAATTCAAAAAATCCGCTCGGAAGAAGAAGTAGGGGAAAATAGTCTACAGTCTACAGTCTACAGGGAGCAGAACCGGGGAAACAGTCCACAGTCCACAGTCTACGTCCACAGGGAGCGGGTGCGAAGGAAAATTTCATCATGCGAGACCATAAGAAACTGCGGGTGCCTGTCTTGCTGTGGACTGGCTGCGGGAGAAGCGGCGACTCATCGAGTCGCCCCTACAAAGGTGAATTAAGGTTGCCCTGAAAGAGAAGAGGTGGCCAATCGGACTGTCTTGCTGTGGACTGTGGACTGTGGACTGGCTGCGCCGCTCCTATGAATCAGTGAATGGCGGGACCGTTATCTCGTGATGGTACACCTTCATGTGGATGGGGTCCGATATCGAGACGCCGTATTTGCCGGGCATGTTGCGGTCGTCGACCACTTCCGGTACCTCCGCCATATCCGTCTGTTCGATGATCATCTCGACCAGGAGCGAGCCGCCCGGACGTATCTCGGCCGGGAACATTCCGAGCGATCGCTGGGAGAACAGCCTTTCGGCCGGATACGCGACCCACTGTTTTTGAGTTCCGTCATATTGCTGGCTCGCCAGAATGAGTGAATTTTCCTCCGGGCTGACGACGGCGTCGAGCCGCAGTCTCAGCGGTCCCTTGCCCGTGTTCTGTATATTGAAATGGACGAGATAAACCTCTCGGCCCGATATCTCTGCAGGGCGTACCTCATGCCACATGTGGGGCTGGCCGGTGAGATATCCGAACCAGCCACTCACGTTTCCGATCAGGAAGGCTCCGGACGAAACCGCAATGAGGATAATGAGGGCAAAGCTGGCCTTGGTCCTCAGCATGTGCGAAAGGCCCGACAGCATCATCGCCGGGAACAGGAATGGGATGGCGAGGAAGAGGGGCCAAGATACGGTTGACGCCCCTGCGGATCGGGCGAAAATGAATACGGCGACTGCGGCAGCGCCGAAAATTATAGTGGTCGGAATTATTTTGTGGTTCATGGAATCCTTTACCCGTTTGTTTAGCGCATTTTATATTTGAGTAATTATATCTAACCTCTACTTAAGTTTAACACCCGGAATGGGGCATGGACTAGGGACAGGGTTAAAATACAGCAATGGGCGAGGGGCGGAGATCTGGGGTTTTGCGCGTTGACACGCTGCGGCGGGTTCTGTTAGAATACAGCGCGTTTGGCCTGTTGATTTTCACCCCAAACCCGCACGAGCGGCGTCGAATCTTGAATTTTGGATCGCGCGGAACCAGCCAACAATCAGCAAGCGCTGCCGGCCGCTCCTTTCGGCCGCGATTTAAAGTTGAAGAATCAACCCGTCTCGAATACCGTATGAGGAGGACATTGTTCAGGCAACAAACTTCAGAGCGTACTTTCCGTTAATCAGGAGAATTGGAAATGAGAGAAGTCGTTATTGTTGGAGCCGCAAGGACGCCCGTCGGCAGCTTTCAGGGAGTGCTGTCCGATGTTCCGGCCACTCAATTGGGTAGCATTGCTATAAAGGAAGCAATCGCGCGCGCAGGCATTTCACCGCAGGAAGTGAATGAATGCATCATGGGATGCGTTCTTCCCGCCGGTCTGGGGCAGGCGCCCGCGCGGCAGGCCGCTATCGGAGCGGGTCTTCCGCGGGAGGTGGGCTGCATGACGATCAACAAAGTCTGCGGCTCCGGCCTGAAGTCGGTGATGCTTGCGTTTGACGCCATTCGTGTGGGCGAGGCCGAGGTTATTGTTGCGGGCGGCATGGAGAACATGACGCGCGCACCGTATGCGCTTGATCGTGCTCGCGGCGGCTACCGCATGGGCGACGGCAAGATTTACGATCTCATGATCAAGGATGGCCTGTGGGACGTGTACAACGATTTCCATATGGGCAATGCGGCTGAGCTGTGCGCCGAGAAATTCGGCATCACGCGGCAGATGCAGGATGCGTTTGCCATCGAGAGCTTTACGCGCGCTCAGAAGGCGCAGAAAGAAGGCCTTTTCAAAGAGGAGATAGTGCCGGTAACGATCCCTCAGAAAAAGGGAGACCCGGTCGTGGTGAGCGAGGATGAGGGGCCGGGCCGCGCGAAGATGGATAAGATCCCGAAACTTTCGGGCGCGTTCAAGAAGGATGGCACGGTCACCGCGGCGAATGCGTCCTCGATCAATGACGGCGCGGCGGCGGTCGTTGTCACATCGGCCGACTATGCAAAGAAGAACGGCCTCACGCCGCTTGCCCGGATTGTGGCTCACAGCACGGCGAGCCGCGAGCCGGAATGGTTTACGATTGCGCCGGTCGACGCGCTGAAGAAACTGTTTGCGAAAACGAAAATGACTCCGGCCGACGTCGACCTGTTCGAGATCAATGAAGCGTTCGCGGTTGTCACCATCGCGGCGAATACGGAATTCAAGCTCGATACCTCGAAAGTGAACGTGAAGGGCGGGGCGGTCGCGCTCGGGCATCCGATCGGCGCCAGCGGGGCGAGAATCTTCGTGACGTTGCTGTATGCGATGAAACAGCGCAATGCGAAGCGCGGGCTTGCGACCCTTTGCATTGGCGGCGGCGAAGCGGTCGCCCTGATGGTGGAAAGATAATTAATTTTGGATGCTTCGACAAGCTCAGCAGAAGTTTTAGATTTTGGATTTGAAGATGAGGAGGCGTTGGCATAAGAACATATTGCCCGATTGATTGCAAGTCTTCCTTTCACTTTGAGGGGCTTGATGCTAAAATCCCCCTTAGTCCCCCTTAGGAAAGGGGGAGATCAGGAATCATCTTTTGTGTGGTTGTTGACGGCGTGCATAGGCTTGGGAGGAAGACTACATGAAATTCAAAATTACAAAAGATAAAATTGCAACGATCTTTTTCATAGCAATTATCGTCGGGTTCGCAACAGCCAATGCTCGGTTGGGCATAAAAGAAGAGAATACTATTGCGGAAAGAATGAGCGGGCAGATTTTTCTCAATAGCTTGGCAATTTTAGCGGGTTCTTTATTGATATCAGTCCTCAATCTTCGGGTGATGGACTCGATACACGAGATACTCGAAAAACTCCGGCGACTTGAGACGCTTGCTGAAAAGGGAACTAACCACAGTTCCAAGGATTCGCCTTGACATAAGTAACAAGATTTAAGACGTGACTGGTTCGAATGAATTCAAACGAAATCCGGAGGCGTGAGATATGAATTTGGAACTCACCGATGAACAACGAATGATCCAGGACATGGCGCGCAATTTCGCGGAGAAGGAAGTCGCCCCGCTTGCCGCCGAACTCGATGAGACGCACCGTTTCCCGGTCGAGCTCGCGCAGAAGATGGGCGAACTCGGGCTGATGGGCGTGGCGATTCCCGAGGAATACGGCGGCGCCGGCATGGACTACGTATGTTACTCGATCGCGATGGAAGAGGTCTCGGTTGCATGCGCGAATACCGCCGTCATCATGTCGGTCAATAATTCGCTCGTGTGCGATCCGCTGGTGAAGAACTGCAACGAGGAACAGAAGCAGAAATTTCTCACGCCACTCGCGTCGGGGAAAAAGATCGGCTGCTTCGGGCTGACCGAGCCGAGCGCCGGCTCGGATGCCGCGAACCAGAAGACGACCGCCGTTCTCGATGGCGACCATTGGGTGATCAACGGGAGCAAGATCTTCATCACGAACGGCAGTCATGCCGATACGGCCATCGTGTTTGCGGTCACCGACAAGAGCAAAGGCGCCAAGGGAATCAGCACGTTCGTGGTCGAGAATGGCACGCCGGGCTATCGCGTCGGCAAAATCGAGAAGAAGCTGGGCCTCAACGCTTCCGGAACGGCCGAACTCATTTTCGAAGATTGTCGGGTGCCCAAGATCAACCAGTTCGGCGAGCTCGGCGCAGGATTCAAGATAGCCATGCAGACGCTCGATGCCGGCCGCATCGGGATTGCGGCGCAGGCCGTCGGGATCGCGCGCGCGGCGATGGAGCAATCGGTCAAGTACTCGCTCGAACGCGTTCAGTTCAATCAGCCGATCGCGAAGTTCCAGGCGATTCAATGGATGCTGGCGGATATGGCGACCGAGATCGACGCAGCGCGCATGCTGCTTTACCGTGCGGCGTGGTTAAAGGATACCGGCAAGCGCCACAGCGCCGAATCGGCGATGGCGAAACTGTTCGCGTCGGAGACGGCGATGAAGACGGCGACGAAAGCGGTGCAGATTCACGGCGGCTACGGCTACTCGAAGGAGTATCCGGTCGAGCGCAATTTCCGCGACGCCAAGATCACGGAGATTTATGAAGGCACGTCGGAGATTCAGCGGCTGGTGATAGCGGCGAATCTGTTGCGGTAGGCGGCAAGAAAAAATATAAGAAGTAATAGAGGGGCGGCCCGGTGGGGCCGCCCCTCAGGTTTTTGGGGCAAAAATGAGGAATAAAACCAACCACAAAGGCACAAAGACACCAAGAGGAAAGGCAGTCCCTGGTTCGCAGTTTGCTGTCTACAGCCGGGGGGAGAAAGACAGGTAACAGTCCACAGCCTCCCCCGCGGGCTTGGGAGGAAAACAAGAATTACAGCCGGGACGCCTGTGCCACCGGGTTGTGAGGATGAGTTAAGGGCAATCACACGGAGTCGCACCGCAAGGGCTGCGTTTATTGGATGTAGCCGAGGGCTCGGAGGCGTCCCCTCAGCTCTTCGTCAAGTTCGGGAGTGGTGAGAGAAGTCATTCGGTTTGACTCGTATATCAGCGGGTCAAGCTTTGCCTGAAGACGCTTTTCGAGGTCGGGCATCCGGCCGTAAAGATTGACGACTTCCAGCGGATCGTTTGAGATATTGTACAGTTCGTGTTTGCCGTCGGAACTCCAGATGAACTTGAAGGTGCCGTCGTAGACGGCTTTCTGGTTTCTCGAATACCTTTCCCCGTATTTCTGGACGAAGTTCAGGTCTTCGAATATCTCCGCGGCGAGTTCATGGCCGCCGGTGTCGAAGCTTGCGAATTTGACGCCGGGGGGAGCCGGCAAGTTGAGGTAGTCTAAAATAGTGGACATGACTCCTGCGGTGGACACTCTTTCCTTGACGACGCCGGATCTCCGGTGTTTCGCCGGATATTTTATGATCAGCGGAACACGGAGCAATTCTTCATTGAGCGAGTGGCCGTGTTCGAGGTGATCATGCTCACCGAAGCATTCTCCGTGATCCGAGGTTATCACGATAAAGGCGTCATCATAGAGATCGCAATCTTTCAAATAAGAGAAGAGCCTGCCGATCTGGTGATCCATGAACCTGATCTCGTTGACGTACTCTTTCAGGAGGAGCTCGCGCTCCTCCGCGGTCAGCACACGATTTCCTTTGTAAACGTCGTCGTAATGGCCGCTGGCGATGTTCACGAGGTCGGGATTCAAATCCGGCGTGCCCCAGGGCGCGGGTGCGGAAAAGGGGTTATGCGGGTCGAAATAATTAAGGAAGAGAAAGAAGGGTTGTTGCTGTAATCCTCTGACATAGGCGGTGAGGTATCCGATGGCGAGGTCGGTTGTATCATCGCCGACGCGATGTTCCATGCCCGCCGGGAAATCATCGTCATAATGGTCGAATCCCTGCCCGAATCCGAATTTCTCCTGAAGCACCGGTCCGGAGACGATCGCTTTGGTCAGATAGCCGGCTTCCTTGAGGCATTCGGTCAGCGTCGGGAAGGCCGGATGCAGGGTATAGAAGCTCGGCCCGCCCAAAACTCCCTTTTCGGCATTTTCGCCTTTTCCGTAATGCGCGCTATGGTAGGAAGGAAGCATGCCGGTGAAAATGGAGGCGTGAGCGGGAAGCGTCCACGAGCTTGGGCTAATCGCGAACTCGTATTTGAGGCCTTCCTCGGCGAGCTTGTCGATTACAGGCGTGATCCTGGCCGGATACCCGTAGCAGGAGAGGTAATCCATTCGAGTGGTATCGAGCGTCATGAGGATTGTATTAGGGCGGTAAGGCTTTTTTTTCGCCGAGAGCGTCCGCCATCCGCCAAAGCCGATTCCGACAAGGAGTGCAACAACTGCGATGAATATAAGGAGCCTTCTTCTAAACATCAACTACTCCGGGAATATTCCACCTCGTCCGGCAAGCACGCTGTTGCAGGAAAGCAGCTTAAAAAAAATCATCCAGAGCCGCCGCCGTTCGAGGACGGCCCACGAATTGCCGGACTAATATTGCATCGATTATACTATACAAATCGATTGCAGGTAAAGGATTCCCGCCGTGCACTCGAGTAGTGAAGTGAGTGCGGCTGGGCACATCAGCGTTCGAAGTTACGATAATTATCGGAACGAATCAACAGCGGGGGGAATATGTTCTGTTCGGACTCTCCAGATAAAAAGAAAGCATGCCGACAGGCGTATATAGCGGGGTGCGACACGCTTGTTGCGCTGGCTTCGGCAACGGCTGACGGCTCGGTGGTTTTCGGGAAAAACAGTGATCGGCCCGCCGATGAGAGCCAGCCGCTTTGCCAGGAGTTCGGCAAGAAGCACGAGCGGGGCTCGACGGTCAAATGCCAGTATCTCGAAATCCCGCAGGTGGAGGAGACGTATTCGGTGATCGGATCGCGCCCGCACTGGCTGTGGGGATTCGAGCACGGCGTAAACGAGTATGGCGTAGCCATTGGCAACGAGGCCGTCTTCACCAAGGAAGAACCTTCCGAAACAGGTCTGCTTGGAATGGATCTGGTGCGGCTCGGGCTCGAGCGCGGGCGAACGGCTCGGGCGGCTCTTGAGGTGATAACGCGGCTCATCGAAGAATACGGGCAGGGAGGGGCGGCTTACGAACATTTGAACTGGGGCTACAGCAACTCGTTTCTGATCGCGGACCAGGCCGAGGCGTATATCCTCGAGACCGCCGGCCGCGAGTACGCGCGGAAAGAAATCGATGCGGTCGGAAGTATCTCGAATCACATCGCCATTGGATCAGATTACGACAGGGTTTCCAAAAGCGCAATGCAGCGGGCGGCAGAGAAAGGCTGGTGGGACCAGAGCAGGCAGTTCGATTTTTCCGCCGTTTACCGCAGCACCGAGATGGTGCCCCCGCATATTTCCGAGGAACGCCTGCGCCAGTCGACGAATCTGCTGCAGGAATTCCGCGGGAAAATATCGCCGGACATCATGATGCGATTTCTGCGGGACCATTACGAGAGCAGGACGACTTTTACGCCCGGTCTCGATCCGTCGGAAGGAAGATGTTATTCGATCTGCATGCATGCCGATCCGGTGGGCACGACGGCGGCGAGCGTGGTGGCTCACATTCGGAGGAAGTATCCTTTTGTTACGTATTGGGCTTCATTCGGCAATCCGTGCTGCGGCGTCTTTCTGCCGCTCTATCTGCAGGGGCGCGTGCCAAGCGTACTGTTAAAGGCGGGTGGAGCATCCTCGAACGATTCCGTCTGGTGGCTCTTCAAGCGTCTGGATGAGGCGGTGGCGGCTGATTATGCGTCGAACACATTCGTTGTGCAGTCGGCATGGGCGGAACTGGAGTCGGAATTCGTGAAACAAGCCGCTGAGATGGAAGGCGCCGCCACGTTATTGGAGGGCCGCGGGAAACGGGATCAGGCGAAGCATCTCCTTGAAGGCTTCATGCACGACAACGTGAATCGTGTCGCCTGTTGCGCCGAGCGCCTGACGGCAGAACTGGGATGATGCGTGCTACCACAACCTGAGCGGAGCGTCATACAGGTTGCGGAGCCGCAGGTTGTGATCTTTTGAGCCGTCGAGATTTGCGCTCTTGAAAATGGGCGGCTGAATGCCATTCTCGCTCAACCATTGGGCGGCGCTGATCATGATTTCATTCATGATGAAGGCGCCGGTGATTGTCGAGGTGGGCCCCATCGGGACATCAATCTGCGGAAGAGCGACTGCTGCATCGCCGGGATCGCCGAGATTATCAAGAACGATGTCGGCGATCTCGAAAAGTCTTTTGCCGCTCGAGTGGCGGGAGGAGACGGATTTCGAGTGTGCGAGCGAGGTGATAACGATAAGGGGCAGCCCGTGTTCCTTAGCCACCATCGCCACCTCGATCGGGAGCGCGTTGCGGCCGGAGTTGGAGATGATGATCATCGAGTCGGTTGGGCGAAGCCGCACCGGCGTCAGCAATGCGCGTCCGTATCCTTCCACCTTCTCGGCCAGCCCGCGCAGGGGATCGATGATGGCGCTGACGGCGGCCAGCCCGCCGGCACGCCCATGCGCCTCGTATGCAATGGCTGCGGAATGCCCGCTTCCGAACGTATGCACCAATCCGCCGTCCTTGATTGTTTTCCCGACTGTGGCTCCGGCGCGTGTGATCTCGCCCGCCTGCGTGTCGCTTATCTTCTTCAGCAATTCGAGGATTTTGTCGTAGTACAAGCTCATGTATCGCTCCGCATTTTTCCTGAGGCCAATCTGCTGTTTCTCAAATTATCAATCATGCTTCGGTCAATCTTGATCCCTTGCGCATCCAATCCGACGATCACCGCTCCGGCGACAGGTTCGAGCGGCGACAGGATTATTCGGGCGCGCGGTCGAACGGTTCCAATGACTTCGCGCGCGGCGGATGCAACGAGCCGGTTGCGCCGGAGAACTCCTCCTGAGAGGACAAGGGGAAAACGCTCGTCTTCTCTAAACAGAGAGAGCGCCACCGGGATGGCGAGCGCAGCGAGTCGCTGACCGGCCGCCGTCAGAATGACGGCTGCGGTTTCGTCTCCTTTTGCCGCCACGACCGAAACCAGCCTCGCGATGGCCGCGATCTGGTGTCGCTTCAAGGGCGGCCGGTAGAGAACGCGCCTCAGTTCTGAAATCCGCTCGATGGAGAAGTGCGTGAGCAAAACGCCGGTCAGCAAGGTTTCCTGGCGCCGAGCGTCAGCGGCCTGAGCCACCGCCCGAAGCGCTTCGAGCCCGATTTCATATGCGCTTCCCTCATCTCCGATCAAAGGCCCCCATCCTCCTGAATATGCTTCAGCACCCGCTTTATTGCGGCCCTTGCAGAAGGAGCCGGTCCCCGACATCGCCACAATCCCCCAGCCGTTTGCTTTCCCGAGGCCGGCGGCGAGGGCCGCGGAGAATTCATCGATTATAAGCACCTTTTCGGCTCCAGTCCGATCAGAGACAGCGGCCGGCATTCCCTTTGGCAGGTGCGGACCGGCAATGACGGCCGTCGAGATCCGTCCGTGGAAAGAATGGAGCGCGGTCATCAGGGCGTGCTCAAACGCCTGGCGGACGGAGCGGGCAGAAACGAAGTTAATATTTCCGGGACCGCCAGATCCGGAGGCAACGATCTTTGCCGTTGAATCCGTAATGATACAGCGGGTGGATGTTCCTCCCGTGTCGATGGCGGCGATGAGGCCGCTGTTCAACTGCTTAGGTTTTTTCAAGTGGTTCATTGACAAGGGTTTAAGCCATAATTGCCTGGACGAACATTGACAAATTTGGAAGCCGATGATATAATTTTTGAAGCGGTTACCACATGTTTTTTCTGTAGTTTTCTTCCAAAAAAGCGTTGGGCAGATCGAGAGAAAGCCTATGGGCGTTCGGCTGAATGCTGTTGAAAGTTCCGCCGCTCGAATGGGGCCCGGCGTTGCCGCAACAACTTCTTCAAATCCCCTTCCTTCGAGTGCCCAGACATTACCAAAGGCAACCGATGCACCGGATATTTCATCTACGGGTTTGCCTGCCGAATATCCTGCACAAACATCTCGCATTGAAAATACCGAGATAGCAGGGGATCGCGATTCGAAGCTCTCCGCGAGCACCTCGTTTTCAGCGGATCGACCATCTTCTGAAACGACTGAAAATCAAGCGGCTCCGCAACCGCGGGTGAGAGATTTCCGCTTTCTGATGGTCGCCGATACCGTTCGCGGGCGCGAACTTGAGGCATTTCAGAAGCAGCTCGAGCGGAAGCTTGAGACCCTGAACAAGCGTCTGGAACTTGCCGATTCATTGCTGTCCCAAATAGATGTTCGACTCGACCGTGCCCGTTTGGAGCAGGAGATTGAATCGGTGGCCGGTCAAATCCACCGGCTGCGGCTGCAAAACATGTTTGAATCACGCGTGGCTGCTCCCGAGATGGAGGCCGTTGCCGACAAGGACACTCAGGAAACATCCGGTTTTCAGAAGACCTCTGCTCAAGCTGCTGGTGATGAAATTATTAACCTGCTCGCTTGATGTGGAACGGTTGGTATCCAGCGAACAGTCTATCCTATCGGTTAAGGGTTGTCAACCGAATCGATAATCACTCAGGATAGCAAAGGCGGAATTTCGCAGTTCTGGTTGTTGTGAAGAAATGGTGGGAAGCTCAAAAGGGAACCTGCCCCGTTAAAGTTCTTTGTTCGGTGCAACTTATATATATTGCCTATGACCGCATATTCAGGTGCTAAAGGAGTAACGGGGCAGATTCACCTTTTGTCCTAGGAGGGGATTAGGACAATTAGTGCTGGCAGGTGGTATCCCTTGTCCCATTATGTATTGCCCTCTCAAAACGCTTGTCTCCCAGCAAGTGTTTTAAAAAGGGATACCTCCTGCCTTCGAGCAAACTGCTTCTTTCTCCTCAAATGAGCCATTATGGGATGGTTCACTTGAAGGTAATGAGGAGCAAAACTAGTGCCAATCTTGTAATCCTGCCTTTTTCTCACCCCTAAGTATATGCGCATGAATCGTTTGTAAGTTTTGATCTCGCGGAACAAGTCTCTCGTCAGGCCGAATGATTCATTACATTGGCCCGGGAAGTGGAATGTTATGTTACAGTTCAGTTATTGGGGTGATCGTATAAGCTTTTTATTGAGAACAAGTTACAGGAGGGGCTGCAACTATAACGTTTTGATACGGATGAACTGGAAATGCAGCGTGGATCGAGGAAAAGCTTAGTCGTGGGAGGCGGTGTGCTGGGGTTGAATGGTGTCAGGGATGTCATACCGCAGCATCTTTCGGTATAACTTGGGTCTGCTGATGCCCAGGATTTTAGCCGCGCGTGTTTTATTTCCATTCTGTGCCTGGAGCACCAGTTTGATATGGCGTTTTTCCACCTCATTAAGAGAAAGGGAGCAAGTCGAGTTCGAGTCGGAGCTCGAGCTCGCACTTAGCTGCGGGATTTCGCGCAGAGTAATGAGGTTGTTGTTGGAGAGGATGATGGCGCGTTCGATGACGTTTGAGAGTTCGCGGACGTTTCCGGGCCAATCGTAATTGAGGAACGCTTCGATGACCTCGTCTGCGACTCGGATCTTTTCCGATTGCGGATGTCGCGATGACCGGATGAAATGTCTGACAAGGAGCGGGATATCTTCGAGGCGTTCGCGCAGGGGTGACAGCGCCACGCTCATGACGTTGATTCTATAGAAGAGGTCTTCCCGGAATCTGCCTTCGGCTGCTTCCTGGAGCAAAGTTTTATTGGTAGCGCATAGAACACGCACGTCGACTTCGATCTCCTTGGTATCGCCGACCCTTCTGAAGCGGCCGGTTTCGAGGACGCGCAGCAGTTTGACCTGCATGCCGGGGCTCATTTCACTGACTTCGTCGATGAAGAGAGTTCCGGAGTCGGCGATTTCAAAGAGGCCGCTTTTTCGGCGGATGGCGCCGGTAAAGGCTCCTTTTTCATGGCCGAAGAGTTCACTTTCGAGCAAGGTTTCCGGGACAGCGCCGCAATTGATGATGACAAACGGGTTTTTGCTGCGGAGGCTGTTCTGATGGATGGAATTGGCGACGATTTCTTTTCCCGTTCCGCTTTCGCCCTCGATGAGAACGGTTGATTCGGTGGGCGCGACGCGGGTGATGAGCGCTTTTACGTTCTTCATGGCGGGGGTTTCGCCGACAAGGTTGACGAGTCCGGCTCGCATCTGCAATTCGGTGTGGTGGTGCACTTTTTCGGCGAGCTGCTTTTTTTCATACGCCTTGTGGACGACCGCCTGCAGTTCGGAGAGTTGGCAGGGCTTGGTCAGAAAATCGTAGGCGCCCAACTTCATGGCCTCGATTGCGACGTCCACGGTGGCCTGCCCGGTAAGGAAGATGATTTCCGAGATCGGCTGTAACTCTTTCAGTTTTTTAAACAAGTCGATGCCGTCCATGCCGGGCATACGAAGGTCGAGGATTCCCACGTCAAACGGTTCGCGCCTGATTTTCTCGATGGCCTCTTCGCCGGTCGCGGCAAGTGCGACTGAATCGCCTATCATGGTGAACCGCTCGCTGAGCAGGTTCCGATAGGCCTCTTCGTCGTCAACAATCAGGAGTTTGATCGGCCTTTTCTTCATTTCGGATCGTTTCTTCCCATGGGCAGCGTGATGGTAAAGGTTGTTCCGGCCCCGGGTTTACTTTTCACGCTGATTGTTCCGTTCATACTCTGGATGATGCCAAAACAGATAGACAAGCCGAGGCCGGTGCCTTTGCCGGGCGGCTTCGTGGTGAAAAAGGGGTCGAAAATTTTTTTGATATTCTGCTCGGATATCCCGATGCCGTCGTCGATTACTTTGACAACGACGGCGTCCTTTTTTCTGCGCGCTTCGAGCGTGATCGTGCCGTTTTCCGCAACGGCGTCGACGGCGTTATTGACCATGTTGAGAAAGACCTGCTCGAGCTGGTATGGATCCGCCTCGATGGTGGAGACGTCATGGTCGAGGCGCATCTGAATGGCTTTCCCTTCTGCAAGCGCACGATTATCGACAAGCGCCACCGTTTCTTCGAGCAGCTTCGGCAAGTTCACAATGGTTGTGTGAGTTTCTGTCTTGCGGGCGAAATTCAGCAGTCCCTGCGTGATTTTTTTGCAGCGGGCCGCCTGTTCGTGAATGGTCTCGACGTGTTTTGCCAGTCGTTCGGTCATGTCCTGCGGTCGCTCGCGATAGTAGTTCATGAGAAAGAGCAATTGTTCGGCGGTACCGCTGATAATCGCGACAGGATTATTGATTTCATGTGCGACGCCGGCCGCCAACTCGCCGATGGCGGCCATTTTACCCGCCTGAAGCAATTGCGCCTCCATCTGTTTGCGCTCGGTGATATCTCTGGCGATCCCGAGAACGCCGACGACCTTTTCATCTTTTCGGACGGTGGAAATGTTGGTAAGCACATTCACTATTTTGCCGTCGGAACCGATGATGGTGGATTCATATCGCTGTGGTCGTCCCGCGAGCGCTTCCTGGAAATGCCGGTCGTTTTTTTGCAGGGTATTCTCGGGGACATAGGCGGAATAATGCGCTCTTTCTTTCGGATCAAATTGATAGCCGGTAACCTGTTGTCCCATCTTGTTCAGAAAGGTGATATATCCATCCAGATCGAGGGTGTAGATGATGTCATTTGCGTTGTCGATGAGATTGTGCAGGTATTCTTCGGTCTCGGCTACCTGAGATTCCAGCGCGCGTTTCTCGGTAATGTCGCTCATCACAGCCAGGATGCCGACGATGTCGTCGTCCTCGATGATCGGGATTCCCTTGATATTGAACACGATGTTGCGGCCGAAGCGGTCGCGCCGCTGAACGTTGGTGAGTTCCAAACTTTTGCGCTCGCCGATGATCTGGCGAAACCGTTTTTCGACTCCGAGATCCGCCAAATCGGGCATCAATTCGAAAATATTGCGCCCCAAAAGCTCTTCCGTGTTCAGGCGGTACTGATCCAGGAGGGATTTATTGACTCTATTGATCACGCCGTTGCAATCCAGCACGAAGATACCGATATCGATCGAATCGATGAACGACTCGAACATGCACTTGATCCATTTGGGTGATGGAATGGAGAGAATATCCGGCGCGGGGGAATACGCGCCCCCTCCTTTGGGCTCATTCATTTTTTTCTCCGGCCCCGTTGTTGAGTCGTTTTGGGGGCGCGTGATCAGCTTCTCGTTTCTATTCGGTCGCACGGAAGGGTGAAGAAGAATCTGGTTCCCTTCCCCTTGTTGCTTTCCGCCCAAATGTCGCCGTTCTGCAGGAGGACGAGCTTTTTGGCGATGGCTAATCCCAGCCCGCTGCCTCCGGCGGCGGCGGAGTCGGGTGTCTTATAAAATTCCTGGAACACCTTTAAACATTCTTCCGGGGAAAGCCCGATTCCCGTATCTTCAACGCAGATAAGGGCGGTTGGACCGTCCCGGCGGGCGGTGATCGCGACGCGTCCTCCCGGGGGAGTGACTTTCAGGGCGTTCGAGAGGAGATTATGCAAAATAGTCAAGAGTTTTTGCGGGTCAGCATAGATGCGGGCCACGGAGGGCGCCACTTCGACAGAAACCCTGACGTTTTTCTCGCGGACGGCTTGTTCAAATTGTTTGACGGCCGATTGGATGAGGTCGTCAAGCGAGAATTCGGTCATTTCGAGCGGCACTTTTCCGGTATCGATCTTGAAGACATCCACGATATTGGTGATCAATTTTTGGAGCTCGCGGCCGCTCTCGAGCACATTATTGACGTACTTGCTCTGTCGTTCGTTCAGCGCTCCGACCAGTTCGTCCTGCATCATTTCCGAGAAGCCGATGATGACGTTCAGAGGAGTTCTGAGGGCGTGGCTCATATTGACGATGAACTCGTACTTGAGGTGGCTGGCCTGCATGAGCTGAGTGGACATGGACTTCATGACGCGCTGCTGGAGTTGGAGTTGTTCGCTTGCCATATGCGCGTGCTCGGATTCCCTCAGCAGCTCATCGTGAAGCCTTTTAATGCGCAGCATCGATTTGACGCGTGAGACGAGTTCGGATTTGTCAACGGGCCGGGTAAGGAAATCGTCCGCACCGACAGTGATGCCTTTGATGCGGCTCTCCATATCTTTGAGGGCGGTCACCATGATAACCGGAATGGAGCGGGTATCGGCTCCTGTCTTAATGACCTTGCAGACCTCGAATCCGCTTTTTTTCGGAAGCATGATGTCGAGCAGGATCAAGTCGGGCTTTTTGAGAGTGACGCGCTGCAAAGCGTCCTCCCCGTCAACGGCCGCTTCAATGAGGTAGCCCTGTTCTGAGAGCTGCGCCTTGAGGAGGTCGATGTTTCGCGGGTCGTCCTCGACGATGAGAATACGAGCGGCAGTTGCTGAATTCGTCTGCGCCATGGAGAGCATTACCCTTTCTTCGGTTTCCTGATGAAGCGTTCGACGGCTTTAGGGAATTCGCGGGTATCGATGGGTTTGGAGATATAGCCTGTGCATCCCTGTTGCAGGATTCGTTCTTCATCGCCCTTCATGGCGTGTGCGGTAAGCGCCACGATCGGTATATTCCGTGTCTTAGGGTTTTCTCTGATTTTTTTGGTAAGGGTAAGTCCGTCCATGCCGGGCAACTGAACATCCATGAGGATGAGGTCCAGCTCTTCTTTGCCGGTGATTTCGAGGGCTTCCAGTCCGGTGTGTGCCTCCAGGACCTCGTACCCCTGAAGCGTGAGCAGGTCGACTGCCAGTTCCATGTTCATCAGGTTATCTTCGACGACGAGAATGCGTGCAGGCTGCATAGAATTTACCCGATTTCCTTTCTGGATCGGATGAGGCTTTCCACTTTGTCAACTTCACTGAAGAATCCGCACCTGGTACCCTGCTCCTTTTTTGCTATTGCCTCCACCTTTCCGCTGAGGAGATTTTTTTCCTCATTAGAGAGATCCTGGTCGCTCAGGACTATGATGGGGATATCCTTCGTCTTTTCATCCATTTTCAGAAATTCGATCAATTCCATTCCGCTGATGTCGGACAGTTTGATGTCGAGGAAAATGAGGTCGGGTGTATTCTTCATGATCAATTCGATTCCCTCGACGCCGGAATGCGCTCGGGAAACGGTGAAGGCGCGATCTTCCAAGACGGACCCGAGGGATTCGCAGAATTGTTCGTCGGTATCAACGACGAGGACATTGGACACATGCTCGTGTTCTTTTCCGTTGCGGACGGCGTCGATGCGGGCAATCAATTGAGCGCGCGAAATCGGTTTCACGACATATCCCGAAGCGCCAAGGTCAGCGCCGGCCTTCTCGTCCTGAAGCACGGAAGCGATGATGACGGGGATATCAGCCGTCTCTTTGAGAGTTTTCAACTCTCGCAATATATGCCAGCCGTCGCTGTCGGGGAGAATGAGGTCGAGCGTGATTACGGAAGGATGCGTTGACCGGGCGATCTCAATTCCCTCTTTGCCGCTGGCGCTGATCAGGACGCGATAGCCGGCTTCTTCGAGGTAGGTTCGCAACAATTCCGCCGAGATCGGGTCGTCATCGATTACCAGCGCCGCTTTTTGCTCAGTTGACGCCGGCTTGAGCAGATTTCCGTTGGTGCGGGAGGAGCTTTTTCCCGTGGTCTCCTTTACGGGTTCAACGATATCGACATCGGTGACGGGAAGAGTCCAGTAAAAGGCGCTTCCTTTGCCTTTTTCGCTTTCGACCCAGATCGATCCTCCATGCAGCTCGACCAGTTTTTTTGTGAGGGCGAGCCCAAGGCCGGTGCCCTCGTATTGGCGCGAATACGATCCGTCGACTTGTTGGAATTCGCCGAAAATGCGTTCTTGGTCGGCCGTATCGATTCCGATTCCGTTATCCTTCACACAGAACTCGGCGTAGCGTCTTCGCACGAATCCTTCTTCGCCGGAGGCTTCGAAGTCTCCGACCAAATCACTGGTAACCTCGACCGTCCCGCCTTCCGGCGTGAACTTGATGGCATTGCTCAGCAGGTTATAGAAAATCTGCTTGAACTTTTTGAGATCGGCTGTGATGGTGACCAGTTTCGGCGAAAACCGCCTGCGGATCGTGATATCTTTTCTCGAAGCGAGCCCGCGGGCGAAATTTATTATCTCCGTCATTGCGGTTTCCACCGAGAAACTCTCCGGGTGGAGATCCATTTTGCCGGATTCGACTTTGGCGAGATCGAGGATTTCATTTATGAGGATCAGAAGGTGTTTTCCGCTGACGACGACGTTATGCGCGTATTTCATTTGTTTGTCATTCAAGACACCGAAAGCCTGGTCGCACAGGATTTCGGAAAACCCGATGATAGCGTTCAACGGAGTCCGGAGCTCGTGGCTCATGTTCGCGAGGAATTCCGATTTCAGTTTGCTTACGGCTTCGAGTTGCCTGTTTGTGCGGTGAAGCTCCTCGTTTATGAGGCGGAGTTCCTTGGTTCTTACCTCGACTTTTTGTTCGAGGGTGCGGCTGTACTCTCTCAATTCGTTCCGATATCGTTTCAGGTCTTCGGTCATTTTATTGAAGGAGGCTCCGAGTTCGCCGATCTCGTCGTTTGTATTGATGACAACGGGCTTGTCAAGGTCTCCGCTAGCCACTCGCTGGGTAGCGGCGGCGAGTTGGCGGACGGGGTTGACGATCAGTCGAACGAGGAAGACGGTAACGGCGATCGCAAAAATAACGACGGTGAGCGTAACCTCTGCGATGGTGCGGCGCGCCATCCTGATTTCCTTGTTCATTTCTTCGAGGGAAATGCCGATGCGGGCGACGCCGATTTTTTCCTGGATCGCTTCCACGTCATCTTCGCCCAATCCCAGGAGCACTTCTTCCCCCGAAAGTGAGGGTGATTTTTCGGTGAAGATAGGAGCGGCAATATCGTATACCGGCGTTTGACGTTCGTCTTCGGTGAATGACTGGATGAGGAGCCTGTCGGTCTTCAGGGCGCGTTCGGTCACTTCAAAAGCGGCGGCGGGGGAGATGCCGTCGATATCTCTGGGAAGGCTGGTGGTGGAGGAGAGCGGTTTGCCATTGACGTCGTAGATGATGCAATAGACGACGTCTTTTTCGTTGGCGAGGCCGTCAATAATGTTTTCGATGATGGTGTTATTATTAGTTAATACACCATATTCGCTGGCGGAAGCGACGTTCCGCCCGAGGACGGCTCCTTTCTCCTTCAAATGTCCTGCTATTTCATTGACCTGCCGGCGAACCAGAAACCAGCCCAGAATGGCGGCAGTTAAGATAACGACCAGAGAAATATATGCAGTGATCTTGAAGCGGAGCCCGAACCGGAAAATGTGCCGGCGCATCGCGATCAATTCCCCCTTTTTGCCGCTGGTGAATACCAATTTATTATATCATGAAAACATTAATCGATACAAAAGCGGAAGCAGGCTTCAACCGTTCTTTTTTTGGGTGGTTTGGAAGCATTTCAGGCTCCAACCTGCAGTCGCTCCGCCAGAAACTGCGGCAACCCGCTCTTCAGGACTGCGCGCATTGCGGAATCGATGTCGTATTTGATGCGAATGATCTCAAAGGAGAACTCCTCGAGATCCAGAATGGCAAAAGACGCCCTCGGGTCGCCGTCGCGGGGCTGGCCGACGGAGCCCGGATTCATAAAGTGTCTGTTGCGCGGATTCAGGATGTGTTTGCCCTCGTATCCCAAGTCGTGAGACGGGCCTCGATCGCTGAAGATAGCGGGGATATGGGTGTGACCGTACAAGCAGATGTTGATGTTTTTATTCGGCAGATGCTGGAAATTGTTCAGTGCGTCCATCAAGTCCATGAGATAGTCGTCTCGGGACACCGGGCTGCCGTGAACGGCAAAGATATTTTCGTGAACCGTCCGCTCGTTCGGCATCTGGCGCAAGAACCGCTTTTCTTCTTCGGAGAGGCGCTTACGGGTCCATAGAGAGGCTTCGCGGGCGGCCGAGTTGAACCAGATCGGATTTTCGAGGCCGCAGCAGACGATATCATGGTTTCCCATGATCGAGGGGATGTTGTTCCGGATGACAAGCTCGATAACTTCCGAGGGAAATGCGTTGTATCCCACTATGTCACCGAGCAAAAAGACGCCTTCGACCTTCCGCTGTGCTATCTCCTCCAGGACCGCCGTGAACGCATGCAAGTTGGAATGTATATCGGAAATTATCGCAAATCTCATCTACTCCTCTTTCGGTGTAACAAGCAGTTCGATCAGTTTTTGATGCAATTCATCAGCTTCTTTCATCGAATCGGGCAAATTCGCGGGCGTGGCTCTCTCGATCGGTTCGCTATGACAACTGACACAGAATCCTGTGCGATAGATTTTTCTCAATTCTTCTCCCGAGAAGGGCCGCACTCCTTCGTGAGGTGAATCCTGGATTCTTGTCCCATCTTCATTGCCCATCTTATCGGGGGGGAAGGTGACGGGGAGCCCGAATCTCTTCAAATCCAGCAAGCCTTCTGTTCCGAGTCCGAGCGCTTTTTGGCTGGAATGGCAGGAATAGCATGGTCTTGCCTTAGAGCTTGTTGTATGTGGCTGCACCGGATTCATTGAGAAGCCGTAAAGGCCGGCTGCGGTCGAGAAGGTTTTTTTCAGGGTTTTGAGTGAGCCGTCGGGGCCGAGGTGGGAGACAGTTGACTGGCCTCCGGGAATAAATGGAGACACGCGGCCGCGGGAATTGACTCCGAGCGCCGGGTCGAACCATTCCTGCAGCAGTTTTCTTCCGCTCCATGCTCCCGGCAGTTGCTCAGCCGCCTGCTTTTCACCGATGCCTTGTGCCCAGTCAACGGGGCTCGTCCTGGAGTCATCACGGATGAGATGGCAGGTATAGCATTGGGGCGCCGCGGTGCTGTGGCAAGCGTAGCATTCCAGTCGCTGATGTCCTTTATGCCATATATCGGGAAGCCACGAGAATTCCGACGTTGAGCTCACTACAGGAATTGAAAGTCTCTCCATGTGAATCTTGGTGAGCATATACGGTTTTCCGTTTTCGATATCGACGTTTTTGAGGAGGTCTCCGCGCTCGGTCCTAAAACCTGGCGGTTTCTCAGCGGTCCCGTGGCATGTCTCGCAGCGGATCCCGACCTGGAACTCCTGGCGGGAATAGAGGTTGCCGTCTCCGTGCATATCAATCGTGTCATGGCAGTCTATGCAGTCCATGCCGCGGCTGAAATGCACGTCCGGCGGAACGTGCACGAGATAAGCGCCATAGGAGGTTTCCTCAGTCGGCCCGGGAGGTTTTCGCTCGAGGGCGGAATCGGTGACGGACAAGCCGGTATAACTAAGGCCGATCCGCGAGCCGCCGTCATTGTGACACATAAGGCACTGAGCTGTCGGGATAGCCGTTGTAATCTGGTGCCGGATCGGGTGTCCGGGTTCATCTTTTGGGATGGTGGGATCGCCGGTTTGGCTCAATCCACTCTTATCGTAGAGGACATGACACGCTGCGCATCCCGCGGAACGAAAAATATCGGGGTTCTGTTTATCTTCTGTCCAGAGATGACACCGCAGGCACGAACTTCTCAGGAGATGATCAGCGTCGGAATGAGAGGCCGGGGGTAATTCGCGGAGGCGTTGAACGGCGCCGGGAGGCTGAGCTTGGTCGAGATCGGAGACATCGCGAACCGCATAGACGGCGTCCCTCGTATTCTGCTCATTCCAAAGATAACGGGTGCCCGCAATTTCGCCTGCGGCGGTTGCCATAACGGAACAAAGCACCCGCCCAACGTGATTATCGACCCCGTTGAGCGTCACTTGCACGATTTCTCCATAATCACTGTGGCATTTTCCGCAGGTTCGCTCGATGACTCTGAAATCTGCGGGGTTAGCGATTAAATCTGCATGTGCCTCCAGCTTTGTGGCTCCCGCCGGATTCCCATAGTGGCAGACCTCGCACCTTCGATCAGCGCCCCATTCGGAGGCCATCCTGCTATTGATTGACTCGATGCCTTCGTGACAGCCGAGACAGCCCCGTCCTCTGAGTTGCGCCTCTTTCTGTTCTGCGCCTGCCACAGATGAAAAAAGAAAAAATACAGCAAAGAGCAGGGGAAATTGAACCACCCGAAAAGCCTTCTCCCTTAATGCCATGGAAATTGCCCGTACGAGTGCCGGTATTCGCTCCTGTATGCGAACGGAAGCGGAGGCGAACTCATGAATTCCGGGCCGAACTGGAAACATGCATCCGGCCCTTCTCCTGTTGATAGTTCATCCACTCGAGGAAGCGGACTTTTATTGCCTCGTACTCGCGCTCCTTGTCGACATCTAACGCGCTGCCCCCAAAAGACGTAACGGCATAGCCGACGCGCGTTTTCAGCAGGTCTGAAACACATCTGAGCACCGCATCGGTCCGCGTCGCGTGGCGGATAAGATTGCAGAAAACGCTCAAGCGGAGACGGGCGAACAGGAGCGATAGCTGGAGCAGCAGATAATATCCCAACGACCGCAGACTTCCTTCTTCCCTTTTTATTATTTCCCATGAGAAGCGGATAATATTCCCGAATTCCTTCTGGTAACGAAGATCGTACATGGTTTGGACAAGATGGCGGTTGTTAATCTTGAAGGGACGCACCATATGCATGTTGTTTTGCCGGAAGTTGCCCTCGCGAAAGTGCATGTATGCGAGCCGAATTCCCTTTTTGCCGTCACCTGGGTAGTAAAATTTAAGATTCTCTTCACTGGTGAGTCCGACAACATAATCATACTTTTCCATATCACACTTTGAGACGAATTCATCCACTTCGGCAGAAGTGAGAAGCGGCATATCGGCGGCAATCACGAGGGCGACCGTATCCGCCTCGCTGCTTTGCATTATTTCTTCAACCGGCTTCCCCTGTTGGTAGGAAGGGATGGTCTGCAAGAAGGTTTTCCAGATATTCTCGTAGAGTGTCGCTCCTTGTTCATAGACATGAAGGGGTTTTTTCAGGTTCGCCTGCAAATCGATAGACGAAAAATTTTCTTCCAGACGCTCTTTAGGCCCAACCACGTAAATATCGGAAACGGAATCCGCCAGGTTAAGCGCCAGTATCACGCGCGCCACAACGGGCAAACCAGCAACCTCGAGAAATGCCTTATTTTTTCCGAAAACCGGATGGCTCTTTCCTTTATCTCCGGCAACCACCACCGCTTTTACTTTCCTGGTCGTGTTCATGGCGTCATTGTAATAAAATGTATCGCCTGCTTGTCCGGATTGAGCTAAGTGTCAGATTATTATACCTTTCCTTCAGTCGGGGTGCAACTTAAGGGCATGAACAATGTTCTTGAAGGATACAAATTCGCCTGTTAATATTAGAATGTTCGATATACCGAGGAATGCATGAAGATATTTGCGGTTGGCCATTCTACATTTAAGCTTGAGCTTAACGGGCAGGTGATATTCACCGATCCCTGGTTTGGGACGTCGGGATTTGTCAATCGGCTGTTTGCCCGACGCATTTTTCCGGTCGGTGTGAGGGCGAAATCGATTGAACGGTGCGACCTGATGCTGGTCTCTCACGGGCACATCGATCATGTGTGTCAAGAAGCTTTTGCGGTTGCTCGCCGGCTGAATTCTCTTGTCATCGGGCCGCCCGGAATAATCCTGCGGGCCCGGAGGGCGCGCGTTCCCCATGTTCATGATCTGAGTCCGGGAGGTGTCATAAAGAGAGGGGATATTACAATAACGGGAGTTCCGGCCGTTCATCCATTGTCAAGGAATGCACTGGGCTACCTTCTTGAGGGGGAGAGGAGCATTTACTTCAGTGGTGACACCCGTTTTGACTGGGGAATCGTTGAATTTCTGAAGGATCGAGCGATCGACGTCGCGATCCTTCAGGTTTCCTGCGCATTCTATCCATGGTTGAATGGAGCCGACGGCATGGACGTCAATTATGCAGAAGAACTGGCTAAGGCTATTCGTCCGAAATACGTGATTCCCATGCATTTTGATTGTGCCGGCAAATATGTGGATCTTATTGCCGGGAAGAGGGTGACGGAATATGACCTTGAGCTTGAGAATTCTTTGGAGCGCTTTCGGCGGCGCCTGTTAAGCCATGGCATAGGATGTGGTATTCTATATTCGGGACAAACGGTTAATCTTTAGGAAGATAGGATGAAGAAAGCAAGAGGCGGAATCGAGGCTTTGGGAGCGGATGTTCTTCTCACGGCCGAAGAGGTGAAGCTGGAGAAGGTAGAAAAGGCGGTTTGCGTTGTGGTCGACGTTCTGCGGGCGACAACTACGATTGTTACCGCACTTGCCAACCAATGCGCGGGAATATTGCCTGTGGAGACGCCGGAGGAGGCGCGGCGGGTTGCGGCGGAAAAACAATATCTTCTTGGCGGCGAGCGCAATGGATTGAAAATAGAGGGGTTTCATTTCGGTAATTCGCCGCTCGAGTACAGTCGCGAAAATATTTTTGGGCGCTTTATCATTTTCACGACGACCAACGGCACGCGCGCCATCCGATCCTGCGCCGGAGCCGATACGGTATTAATGGCTGCATTTGTGAACGGAAAAGCTGTTGCGGATTTTTTGAAAACGGTGGAAAAACCGATTCTTATGGTATGTGCCGGTACCCGCGGTGAACCTTCCATCGAGGATACCGCATGTGCGGGAATGCTGCTTGAGGATCTGCAGCGCAAGCTTTCAGAGCGGGCCGAGGAAGCCGTGGCGCTTTGGAGGGCGCACCAGCATGATGTTGCGGGCATGATGAAAAGGGAGAGCGCCCACGGAAGGGGTCTGGTCGAATTGGGATTTGAGAAGGATATAGAATTCGCCGCCGAGGCCAATAAGTTCTCTGTTATTCCGGTCTTGCACGGCGGCCTGATAGTGAGGAAGTCGTAATGAGCGAGAAGATAGAATTTCGGAAAAAGCGCCGGATTGCGCCTCATCGAGCCATAAGCGGCATTGCTTTGGCGTTCTTGATGTTGGCGGTGGCTGGTCTCTTTATCCTTCAGGCGCCGCGCAACTCGCATTCGCTTGAACCGCCACAACCGTCCGGTCAGAGCCGGCCGCCCACGCAGGAGGAAGTGAGGACGGTGATTGTGGATGCTGCCGGTAAAGCGAGTCCGGCCGTAGTCAGCATCGGTGTGGTTACCACTCAGGTTGTGCGGGGGCACTTCCCGGAGTACGACGAATTTTTCCACTTCTTTTTTGGCGATATCATGCCGCCCAGCCGGCTGTACAGATATCGGCAGGCGATTCCGAATATCGGCTCCGGCGTGATCGTGTCGCCGGACGGATATGTTGTCACGAATGAGCATGTGGTCCACGGCGCGGAGGAGATAACCGTTGTGACTCCCGATGGGTTGACGCTGACGGGGGAACTGGCGGGCGTGCATGAGCCCTCGGATATTGCCATTATCAAAGTGGATGCGGAGAATCTGCCGTACGTCGCGATGGGCGACTCGGATGATCTGATGGTGGGTGAATGGGCTATCGCCATCGGAAATCCTTTCGGTAATCTTCTTGAGGACGCCCACCCGTCGGTGACGCTTGGGGTGGTAAGCGCCAAGATGCGATCGTTCAAGCCGGATCCCAGCGGGCGAGTCTATGTTGATATGATCCAGACGGACGCGGCCATCAATCCGGGCAACAGCGGCGGTCCACTGGTGAATTACAAAGGTGAGGCGATCGGCATCAACACGTTCATATTCACCCGAAGCGGCGGCTCACTCGGCATTGGATTTGCAATCCCGATCAACCGTGTGAAGAAGATACTGGATGAAGTGGAGCGGTACGGCAGAGTGCGTGATGTGTGGCTCGGTTTCACGGTTGCAACGGTGGATGAAGAAACTGCCCGCGCTCTCGGATTGCCTGCCGGCGGGGCGCTCGTGCGATCGGTGGAAATGAGGAGTCCCGCGGATCAAGCCGGATTGCGGGCGGGCGACATTATTACGCACGTGAATGCGAGGGCCATTCGTAATGCCGATGATGTAATTACCGCATTCGGGAGCGCGCTGGTGGGCGAAAGCTTCTCGATTACGGTGTTGCAAAAAAACCAGGAACTGGCTCTGACTCTGAACGCCCAAGAAGCCAAACGGTAGAAAGAAGCGGGCGTCAACTGTCGCGGGAAAGTTCATGCTAAACCCGTGAGGGGTGCGCAGCGAAAGGCTGGAGGCGGACCCTGGGCTCGTTCTCCGGCCGAGCCACTGTCGGATTTTTTTACAGACTGAAGGATTGCCTTTCAGTTTCCAACCCGATTTCGGCGAAAATCACCGGATTCCTCCACAAGATGCCTGTTTTTGTGTCAAAATTAA
This sequence comes from Candidatus Abyssobacteria bacterium SURF_5, assembly GCA_003598085.1. NCBI lineage: Bacteria > Pseudomonadati > Candidatus Hydrogenedentota > Candidatus Abyssobacteria > Candidatus Abyssobacteria bacterium SURF_5. The sequence continues at coordinate 61,109 of QZKU01000127.1, read as the reverse complement.
GTGGAAAAAGAGCGAAATCAGTTCGGCACGGCTATTGCACTTTGAAGGAACAATTGGGGGGTGCAAAACCATCCGGGCCGCAACGTGTATGGTACAGTGGATGTTTTTTCATAATGCAAGGGGATCAGTAACCGATGAGCAATGATCTGGAACAGATATTGAATCCGAAATCCATTGCGGTGGTTGGAGCAACGAACCGGGCGGGGAGCGTGGGTCTCGCCATATTCAGCAACTTGCTCGCGGGTTATCAGGGCGTTCTTTATCCGGTAAATCCCAAGGCTAAGGCAGTACACGGAGTGAGAGCATATCCGCGCCTGCTGGATACTCCCGACGAAGTCGACGTTGCGATTATCATTGTTCCTGCCGAATCTGTGCTTCCGGTAGTTGAGGAGGCCATCGAGAAAAGGGTAAAAGGGGTGGTGGTCATCAGCTCCGGCTTTAAGGAGGTCCTTGGTCGTGGGGCGGAGCTTGAGGTGCGGCTGAAGGAAGTGGTCCGGAAACGCGGGCTGCGCCTGATCGGCCCCAATTGTCTCGGGATCATAAATACAAACCCGAGCGTCTGTATGAACGCCAGTTTTGCGCGCAAGATGCCCCGGCCGGGCAACATTGCTTTTATCTCTCAATCGGGCGCGCTGGGGACCGCTGTCCTCGATTTTGCCGAGGGCGAAGGGATCGGATTCTCCAAGTTTGTCAGCTTCGGCAATAAGGCCGATGTGAATGAATTGGACCTGCTCAGGTATCTCAAGGACGACCCGGAAACGGATGTGATCCTCATGTACCTCGAGGACATCAGCGACGGCCGGCGGTTCATTGAGATCGCCAGTGAGATAACCTGGGACTCTCACAAACCGATCCTGGCGATGAAATCGGGTCGTTCTCCCGAGGGTGCGCGCGCGGCTGCTTCGCACACGGGTTCACTTGCCGGCTCGGATCTGGCGTACGACGCCCTCTTTCTGCAGAGCGGGATTCAGCGCGTCGAGAGCACGAGCGAATTGTTTAATACCGCGGCTGCATTCGCAAATCAGCCGATGCCGAAGGGCAACAGGATAGCGGTGATCACGAATGCAGGCGGGCCGGGCATTATCGCCACCGACGCTGCTATTCGGCACGGATTAAAGCTTGCGTCCCTGTCGCCCGAGACCTGCGAAAAATTGAGGCAGCATCTGCCGGTGACAGCGTGTATCAACAACCCGGTCGATATCATCGGAGATGCGACCCACGAGCGGTACGAGCTTGCAATCCGCGACATCCTGATGGACGAGGCCGTCGACGGCGGGATCATCATTCTGACTCCGCAGGCGATGACGGACATAATGGCCACGGCTGAAATTGTGCCGCGCGTGACGAAGGGAATCAACAAACCGGTGCTTTGCTCTTTTATGGGTGTGGTCGACGTATCCGAGGGAGTGAGGTATCTGGAGCAGCATGGGATTCCGAATTATGCGTTCCCCGAGGAAGCCGTCAGGGCGATGGCGTCAATGGAGCGGTTTGGCAATCGCCTGACACTCGGCAAGCGTGAGATCAGGCGCGTCGCCGCCGACTCCGAGACGGCGGCGCAGATTATCGCGGGGAAACTCCGCAACAAAGAGAGGGCGTTTCTTCCGGAAAAGGAAGCGAATGAGATACTCCAGTGCTACGGCTTTCCGGTGCTGAAGAGCGTGCTTATTAAAGACGAATCGGAGATCGAGGCGGCGGTCGATCAGGTGGGTTTGCCGGTCGCAGTGAAAATTTGTTCGCCCGATATCGTGCACAAATTTGAGGCGGGCGGCGTGCAATTAAAGATCAATTCGGTCCGTCAGGCTCAAAAGGCATACACTGAGATTCTCGCTAATGTAAGAAAGGTGAATCCGGCAGCCGAGATCAAGGGGATTCTCATCGAGCGCATGGCGCGCGGCGGAGTCGAGGTGATCCTGGGCGCTGCGAGGGACGAAAAATTCGGTCCCATCTGCATGTTTGGTCTGGGCGGCACGTTTGTCGAGGCGCTGAAGGACGTCACGTTTCGCCTGGCGCCCATGTGGGAGATCAGCGCAGAGTTGATGATTCGCTCGATCAAATCCTATCGGATATTGACCGGCATCCGCGGGATACCGGCATCCGACATTGACGCGATCAAGGACTGCATTTTGCGGCTTTCTCAGATGGTGACCGATCATCCCGAGATCGCCGAACTCGATATCAACCCGCTCATCGTGTATCCTGCGGGCAAGGGATGCGTCGTTGCGGACAGCCGAATTCTGCTGAAGCGGGTTGCCGCGACAGAAAACACAGATAAGGAAATTCCGACCGGAGAGCTTCAAAAGGTGAAGGTTTCCTAAGAAATTCCCCTTATCCGTTCACGCTCTCAGTATTATTACCTCCTGCTCTTGCCATTTCACGGCGATCTGCTGAGCCATTTCCCGCAAGACAGAAATCTATCTGGATGACAATGATGTAGACCTTCAATTTGCACCAAGGCAACAGGCGGCTTTCCTTTGCTACAAGGCAATGATCTCGGAGAGCCGATCGAAGCGACCGCCGGGCCCGACGCCGGGCCGCCGGTCGATGTTTTCGAGGCGTCGCCGCAAGCTCAGGTCATGCGAGTCGTGGATGGCTTGTCTGTCGGGATATATCTGATAATTGTTTCTGAACCGCTGTGGAGTGAGGTCGGGCATAAGCACGTTGGCGCCCCTCATGAGGCCGGCCTCGATTCCTGACTGCGGATTAAGAGTCGCGAGGGCAGTGGTTGCGGGGATGTTCGCTTCGGGACAGGCGATACGGGAGAGCGCGAACATTTTGAGCGTCGTTTCTTCATCATTTGGCGCCTGTTCAGCTTCGGAAATATTTCGTTTCCATTCTCCGCGCCCGAGCGGCGTTTGCGGATGCGGCAGATAGGGGCCGATCCCGATCATGTCGAGGTCGAGTTCGCGGAAGATCTCGATGTCGCGCGCCAGACTTTCATATGTCTGGCCTGGAATGCCAACCATGACTCCGCCGCCGATTTCATAGCCAAGCGATTTGAGCACGCGCAGTGTCACGATCCTGTCGGACTTTCTTCCTTTGTACGCGGGATGAATCAACTCGTACAGGTGGCGGTCGGAAGTCTCGAAGCGGAGCAGATACCGGTCGGCGCCCGCATTGCGCCATTCGGAGAGGTCTGCAAGCGGGCGCTCGCCCATGCTCAATGTGACCGCAAGCGGGGTCTCCGCTTTTATCCTTTGAATAAGGTTCGAAAGGGCTGGAGTTTTAATTCCGTAATCTTCGCCGGCCTGCAAGACAATCGTGCCGTATTCGCGCCGGACGCATTCGCCGGCGCACTCCATGATTTCGGTCTTGTTCATCCGGTAGCGCTCGATGTAGGAGTTGCCGGCACGCAGCCCGCAATAGCCGCACTGGCGGACGCAGTGGTTTGATATTTCGGTCAGCCCGCGCAGGTGCACCTCGTCGCCAACGTGCAGGCGCCTGCTTGCGTCAGCCTGCCGCCATAGTTCCCGGAGATTTCGCCGGTCTTTCTCCTTCAACCATTCGAGTATTTCCTGGTGGTTCATGAGGGCATTCCTTGTGTTCATTCAACAGGTCAAGCGCGGAAGGGAAAGGCTCGAGGGCGCGCTCGAGGATGCCGAGCGAGTAAGCGATGACGAGCCCGTAATTTGTAAGCGGCACGCCTGCCCGTCGCGCCTTGATGTGGCGACTGAGCATCTCGCGGCGGTTCAACATGCAGGCGCCGCAATGAACGATCAACTTGTAGATCGACAAGTTCTCGGGAAAGTCGTGTCCTTGGACCGTATCGAACTCAAGCTTTCCGCCGACAAACTGGGTAAGCCAGCGCGGGATTTTGACGCGGCCGATATCCTCCGCGATCGGGTGATGTGAGCAGGCTTCGGCAATGAGAATTCGGTCGCCGCGTTTGAGCCTTTTGATAGCCAGCGCTCCCAGAACCTGCTCGAGCAGATTTCCTTTGTAGCGCGCGAACAGGATTGAAAACGAAGTTAATTTGATGGAGCGCGGGGTGTCGGCGGCTACTTTCAGAAAAACTTGCGAGTCGGTCACTACCAGCCTTGGCGGTCGTTTCAGGCTTTCGAGCGCATCGCGAAGCTCGCGCTCCTTCACGATCACGCAGCACGAGTCGTTATCGAGCAGATCGCGGATGGCCTGCACCTGCGGCAGAATCAAGCGTCCCTTCGGCGCCTCTTTATCGATTGGGATCACCAGCACCGCCATCTCACCCGGCCCGATGAGATCGGCAAGGATAGCGGGGTTATTGATGAATTCAGGCGGGGCGGCATCGAGCAGGGCCTGCCGAAAATCCAGGATTCCGACGTTTTGAGAGGCCGCCGTTTTGACTACGGGGATTTTGGAGGAAATGAGGTGCTCCAAAATCGCAGGATTGGGCTGGTCGAGGTCGATCTTGTTGAAGACGACAAGGACCGGGATATGCAGCGACCGGAGTTGCTCGAGGAGTTGTTCTTCGAAGGCGCCCCATGTGTTGGGCTCGGTGATCAGGACACCGAGGTCCGTTCGCTCGAACACCTGGCGCGTTCTCTTGACGCGCAATTCCCCGAGGGCGCCCACGTCGTCGATGCCGGCTGTATCGATAAACAGGACGGGGCCGAGCGGCAGGAGTTCCATCGGTTTTTCGACGGGGTCGGTGGTTGTGCCGGCCTGTTCGGAGACTATAGAGACCTGTTGACGGGTGATGGCGTTCAGCAGGCTGGATTTACCCACATTGCGCCGCCCGAAAAGACCGATGTGAAGCCTAATACCCTTCGGTGCGCGTTGACCCATGGTTTTCCTTTTCAGCTCATGCTGTTCTCGAGCCGGCTCATCCCCCGCGCGCGGTATTGGGGGGGATGCGCGCGGGGGATGGCCCTGTGACCCGCCTAAGAGGAAGGCGTAGGCGTTATCGAATCAGAAATAGATATCTCGTTCACCCCGTTCGATTCTCAGGAGCCTTTTGCGGGCTTCGGCATATCGTTGCTTGGACGGGATATCCTCGAGGTGTTTCTCTATGGCTGAGAGGCCGGCTGCCCGTGTTGTCTCACTCGCATAATCTTCAAGGTATTCCTTGAATGTCAGAATGGCGTTCGGCAGGCAATACAGCTTGATGAGGCCGGGCTTGGCCAGGTCCATGAAGTCCTGCCCGGTCCGTCCGAGCCTGTAGCAGGCGGTGCAGAAGGAAGGGATGTATCCCATCTGCACCAGGTCATGGATAACCTCATCGACGCTGCGGTGATCACCCAATTGGAACTGCGCGGTCACCCGATCGCCTTCCGAATAGCCGCCGGGATCGGTGCGGCTGGCGGCGCTGATTTGGGAAATGCCCAACCCGAAGGTTATCGCTCGCATCTCGGGCGTCTCGCGGGTGCTCATGATCATTCCGGTGTAGGGAACCGCAAGGCGAAGTATCGCCACGATTTTTTTGAAGGCTTCGTCGGAAACCGGATACGGCGGATTGGACGCCACGGTGGAGCCTTCGGCCGGCTCGATGCGGGGAACGCTGATGGTATGCGGCCCGACTCCATAGACGAGTTCGAGGTGTCGAATGTGCTGGAGCAGCGCGAGCACCTCAAAGCGGTAATCATAGAGTCCGAAAAGGACGCCGACTCCGACGTCATTAATGCCCGCCTCAAACGCGCGGCCGACCGCATTGAGCCGCCAGTGGTAGTCCGTCTTCGAGCCGGAGACGTGCATTTTCCGATAGGCGCCGATGTGGTAGGTTTCCTGGAACAGTTGGTACGTTCCTATTTTGCTAGCGTGCAACCTCCGGAATTCCTCGACGCTCAGGGGTGCGATGTTTACGTTCACTCGCCGGATCTCGCCGCGATCGCACCGGGTTTCGTATATGGTCTGGATCGACTCGCAGATATAGTCCAGGTTGTTGCGGGAAGGCGCATCCCCGGAGACGAGCAGGATCCGTTTATGTCCCATCTTCTCGAGGGTGCGAATTTCGGCGGCAATCTCCTGCTGTGTCAGCGCCCTGCGTCTCACGTTCAGATTCGTTGAGCGAAACGCGCAGTAGAGGCAATTGTTCTGGCAGAAATTCGAGATATAGAGCGGCGCGAACAGGACGAGACGCTTGCCGTATATTGACTCCTTGGCTTTGCGGGCGGCGCCGAACATCTCTTCGCACAGTTCCGGCTCTTCGCATTGAAGCAGGGTTGCGACTTCTTCGAGGTTCAGCCCATGCAAATCAAGCGCCTTATCGATGGCGTCTCGAACGCGGCCGGCGTCTGAGCGCTCGCCGGCTTCGAGGCCTTCCAGTATTGCGACCTCGTCTATGAAAGACTCATTTGTGGTTTTAGTGCTGGTGATCATTGTTTTTCCTCCTTGCGAGCAACAGGAAGATGCACTACAAAGATAGTGCCAAATCCTTCTTCACTCTCCACAAGGATTCGTCCTTCATGTTGTTCCACGATCTCCTTGACAATCGCGAGTCCGAGACCGGTGCCGTGTTCTTCAATGGAGCGCGCGTTTTCGGCGCGAAAGAATTCGGAGAACAGGCGCGGCATATCGGCTTTGGGAATTCCGATTCCATTGTCGCTGACTTCGATCCTGACCGTGTCGTTATTCGTGAGCGAGAAGACGACGTTGACATTTCCTCCGGCCGGCGAGTACTTGATCGCGTTGGAGATGAGATTTTCGAGCATCTGCTCGATCATTTCGAAGTCGCCGCGGATAGCCGGCGCCTGATCGGGGACCGTAACGGCAAATGAGAGGCCTTTTTGCGCGGCCTCATCCTGAAACGTGCGCCGGATTCTCCGGGCGAGCTCAATCACGTCGATTGAAGCGAACGCCAACGCTCGCTCCTGTCTGGAGCTGGTGGCAAGGATCATAAGTTCTTCGATTATCTGGAGCATTGTGCGGGCCCTGCGGTCCACGCGCCGCAGATATTCATTTTGATCGGGGTTCAATTCGCCTAGGTAGCCGCTCCTGACGACGTCGAGGATGCTGGCGATGGCCGACACGGGCGCGCGCAGATTGTGGGCGACCCTCATCATGAACCAGGAGCGATCCCGCAGAAGCTTTTCCACAGCTTCGTAGGCGCGGGCGTTCTCGAGAGCGACGGCCACCAGTCCGGCCGACTGCCGGAAAAATTCCACGTCTTCCTCATGAAAGCGATCATGGAGCCTGCAGTATGCTCCGAGAATTCCGGTGACGCGTTTTTCGACCATGAGCGGCACGAAAAGGACGGATTGCAACTGCGCGGCGACGAGGTCTTCGCCGAACTGAAACATCTCGCGCTGGGTTGCATGTCCGGTAACGAACGGTTCTCCCTCAATGATGCGCCGGTTCAAAGGGCTTTTGTCGACTTCCACCACTTTGTTGTTGGTCCATTCGACGGGCAGTCCGTGGACGGCCGCGTATCGAAGCTGTTTTCCGTCCTCGCTGAGCAATTTCACCGAACTGCCCTGCACGTTCATGACCTGCGCCAATTCCGTAACGACCTTGCCGAGCACCTGATCGAGGCGAGGAGTTGAGAGGATGGTCTGGGTCATCATGTACAGGCTGTTGAGCTTCTTGTTGAGGTCGGTCAACCTTTCGGAAAGTTCGGCCAGGCTCACGATGCGCTTGCGCAGCATGATCATAATGGCGGTGGTCAGGAAAGCGGTGATAAAGACGGACATGCTGAAAAAGCCGAGGGTAACCAGCAGGTGGAACGGCGAATCGATCAGATTGATAAAGTTTTCGCGGTATATCACCGGATACTGCCGCAGCCAGCCCTGGTATTCGGCCGCGGATATTATCGTCATACCGACGGCGGCAAGCGAGGCGAAGCCGTAAGCGGTCAGCGGGCGCAGCAGGATAGAAGCGAATATGATGTGGAAAATAAAGAAGAAGATGAGAGGGCTCGAAGCGCCGCCCGTGAAGTGGATGAGCAGAAACATGGCGGTGTAATCGAGTGCAACCTGACAATGAGTAAAGCGCTGCACGAGCTCCGGCTGCCATTCCAGTTGTTGTTGCATCAATTTGCTGTGGGCATAGAAGAGGCCGTTATAGGCGAGAATGAATAAGGCCACAGCCAGAACGGGCAGAGCGGCAAATTGCACCTTCGCGAGCGAGCCTGCGGCGCAGGCCGCCGCTATGCTGGGAGGCACCCACCATCTCAGAGAGATGAACCACAATGTTCGTTCTCTCAGCTCACCGAGGATGATCCGCTTGCGCTTGTTGAGTTCTTCGGGGATGGGCAAGGTGGTCGTCTCGATCCGATGATGAAATCTCTCCAGTTCTCGCACCCCTTGGGTGAACGTTCGAAAGGAAAGGACGCTGATTGCTCTCAGCAGCATCGTATAGAGCACACGAACCACCTTGCCCACTGGGGGACTCAGGGTATTTTCAGCCCTGCAAGCTTGACCGCGCCTCGATGATATCCATGCGGAAAGAGCTTCTCGAGCTGTTCCAGTTCAAGACGGTTAGCTTCACAGACTTCATATACCGTCGGCACCACTCCATTTTTGCGGAAGCTGTCGCGAATGAAGTAGATGATTTCCCAATGCCGCTCTGTCAGTCCACGCACATAGCCCATTTCAAGAGATTTGATGAAGGCATATCGTTCGTCCCATTGATCGGGGTCGACGAGGAAGCCGTGTACGTCCACTTCATACGTTTTGGTGGATGGTATCTCTGAAACAGGCGCTTGGGAGGACCCCCCCCGCAGGGATAAGCACGTATTCCGGATAGGCATCCCTGTAGGTGATGCCCGCCAATTTGCAGGCTCCTCTTTGATAGCCGGTTGGGAAAAGTCTTTGGAGGTCCTTGAGGCGCAGGTCGTTGGCCCTGCAGGTTTCATAGACCAGCGGGCACCTGCCTTCCTGTCTGCACGTTTTTCGGATGAAGTGAATCACCTGCCAATGCTCCTTTGTGAGGAGCGGGATCTTGAGGTCAGGCGCGAGGCCTTCGGAAAAGAATTCGTCCCACCCGTCGCGGTTCAGGAGGAAGCCGCCTTCATCCACCTGATATTTTCTCTTGCCGTACGTCACGGTTTTCATAGGTTTCGCCTCCTCTACAGGAGGCTGTCCTCGAGAAGCGAAAGAGTTCGTGCCAAGCGTTCGCGGTCGGAAACGGTTTTTAGATCCGCCCACGGACTCTGAGCGCAGTCGTTCTCAGGAAGCCTCGGCCAAAATCGCCTGTATCTTGTCCAGAAGCTTTTTTGTATCGACGGGCTTCTCGAACAGCCACTTCGCCGGCCACTCCTCACCGAGGATGTGCTGGAACTTGTCGGGGCCCTCGCCCCTGACCTTTTCGAGGAAACTGGTCAGCATTATGATCGGCAGATTTTCGTATTCGGGTTTTCCCCTCAATTCGAATGCCAGGTCGAATCCCTCGGTGTCGGTGCTCATCATGATGTCCAGGATCATGAGATCGGGGAGCTTGGCTTTCAGAGCCGCGAGCGCTTCGCGTCCGTTTGCAGCGGTCTGAACCTTGTAGCCGTGCTTCTCCAGGATGATCTGGATAGCGTCCCGGATATCCCGGTCGTCGTCGACCAGGAGAATGTTGCCATTGGTAGCCATGCGTACCCTCCTTTGTGAAGCTTAAAAGTCGCGCTCGACGTAGTGTGTGTGGAGCAGTTTGTGAGACATTGCACCGAGCGGTTCTTTCAGAAATTTCTCATACAGCTCTTTAACGGCCGGATTCTCGTGCGATTGCCGGAGTTGCTGGACTTCGGCGTCGTCGACGTACAGCGCCTGCGCTCGCAGGCTGCGCTTTTCATTGCTCACGGGAAGCGGCTGTCCGCCGCCGCCGACGCACCCGCCGGGACAGGCCATGATCTCTATGAAATGATAATTTGCGGAGCCGTCCATCACCTTATCCAGCAATTTGCGCGCATTGCCGAGGCCGTGAGCGACAGCGACGCGGACCTCGCCGAGAGGGCCGACCTGCATGGCGGCTTCTTTCACGCCCTCAAGGCCACGGACCGGCATGATGTCGAGGCTCGGCATGTTGTGGCCGCAGACGACGGCGTAGACGGTTCGCAGCGCGGCCTCCATGACGCCGCCGGTGGCGCCGAAAATGGTGCCGGCGCCGGTGTATTGCCCCATGGGAGGATCGTACGGCTCGTCCGGCAGATTCACGAAATCGATTCCGGCCTGCCGGATCATGCGGCCGAGTTCGCGCGTGGTAAGGACGGCATCGACGTCGCGATATCCCGACGAGCACATTTCCGGCCGCGAAGCCTCATATTTCTTTGCGGTGCAGGGCATGATAGAGACGACAAAGATGTCCTTCGGGTCGATGCCGGTGAGTTTTGGGTAATACGTTTTGGCCAACGCTCCGAACATTTGCTGGGGCGACTTGCAGGTGCTGAGATGCGGAAGGAGCGATGGATAGAAATGCTCGATGAACTTGATCCAGCCGGGGCTGCACGACGTTATCATCGGGAGTTTTCCGCCGGTCTTGACCCGCTTGAGCAACTCGTTGCCCTCCTCGATAATAGTCAGATCGGCGGTGAAGTTGGTATCGAAGATTCTGTCGAAGCCGAGCCTTCGGAGAGCGGCTATCATTTTGCCGGTGACGAGCGTTCCCGGCGGCATTCCGAATTCCTCGCCGAGCGCGGCTCGTATCGCCGGCGCCTCCTGCACGATCACATGCTTTGACGGGTCTTCGAGCGCGGCGAACACTTTATCAGTATCATCGTGTTCGATGATGGCGCCGGTCGGGCACACGACCGAGCATTGCCCGCAGTAGGTGCACGCTGAATCCGCAAGGTTAGCGTTCATTGCGGGCACGACCTTCGATTCAAATCCGCGTCCCTCGGGAGTCAGCAGGCTGACTCCCTGCACTTCCGCGCAGACGGCGACGCACCTGACACAGTTGACGCATTTGGAGGAATCACGAACGAGCGAAGGAGAGGAGTCGTCGACTTGGCGCGAATTGAATATGGTACGGGGGACGCGTATGGTTCGCACGCCGACGAGCTCGGCCACCGCCTGCAGCTCACAGTGTTCGTGTTTCTGGCAGATGTTGCAATCGGCGGGATGGTCGGACAGGAGGAATTCGACCACGCTCCGGCGCGCCCGGCGCACGCGCTCCGAGTTAGTTTTCACCTTCATGCCCTCGGCCACCGGATAGACGCAGGAGGCGACGAGGGTTCGGCTTCGATCGACTTCGACCACGCACACGCGACATGCGCCGGGCGTATGATTAATCTCGGGGAGCGCGCACAGGGTGGGTATGCGAATACCGATCGAGCGCGCCGCCTCGAGGATGGGGGTCCCTTCGGGAACCTTCACCTCACGATTATCTATTGTCAGCGTAACCATTCCTGATCTCCTTTATCGATATCGCCATTCAATCGATTTTGGCGTCACACCGCATGCAGCGGCGCGCCTCTTCGACAGCGAGCCTCGAGGTGTAGCCGAGTTCGACTTCGCGGAAATCTCTCTTCCGCTCGATAGCCGGTTCCCCGGGCATTGCCGCCTGCGGCTTCTCGACAACTTCCTCATCGATCTGGAGCGGGATGTCGATGGCTCCATCGGACGGCGCGACCCACGGTCTTTGTCCGTTTGCCGTCCGGAGGGCGGTGTCGATGCGGATGGCCGCATCGCGCCCTGCCCGGATTGCGTCGATCACCATGGCGGGTCCGGTGACTGCGTCTCCGCCCGCCCATACCTTTGGGTTGCCGGTCTGCAGATTCGAATTTATTTTGATTGCTCCTCGCTCGATTTGAATTGCGCTGTCCCCATTAACGAAATCGAGGTCGACGGATTGACTGATTGCGGCGATGACGGTGTCGACTTCGGCGGTAAACTCGGAGCCTTTAATCGGCTCGGGACGTTTGCGCCCGGAGCGATCAAAGAGGCCCAGCTTCATGCGCGCAAGCTCGAGGCCGGACACTCTGCCGTTCTTGGACTTAACGGCCACGGGAGCCGCCAGATACTCGAGGTGGACGCCCTCTTCCTCGGCGGCTCTTATTTCGGCCTCCTGAGCGGGCATGTCTTTTCGCTCACGGCGATAGTAAATGGTTACGTTTTCGGCTCCCAGCCGGATCGCGGTTCGGGCGGAGTCGATGGCCGAGTTGCCGCCGCCGATGACCGCCGCGCGTTTACCGATCTTGACCGGTCGATCCAGGTTGTGAATTCTCAGCAGTTCGACCGCCCCGAATACGCCCTCGGTATCCTCTCCGGGAATATTGAGCGAGAGGCTCTTGTGGGCCCCGATCGCGAGGTAGATCATGTCATACTCGCGCTCCAGTTCCTCGAAGCTGATTTCGCGTCCGATTCGCGTGTTCAGCCGCAACTGGACGCCGGTGTCAATAATATCCTTGATTTCCCTGTCAAGAACTTCGCGGGGGAGGCGATACGCCGGGATGCCCCAGCGGAGCATTCCGCCCGCGTACGGGAGTTCTTCAAAGACGGTGACGGCATATCCTCGTTTCTTCAGTTCGAGCGCGGCCGTAAGGCCGGACGGTCCCGCCCCTACGATTGCGACGCGCTCCTTTTGGGTTACGGGAATCGGTTCGACGGCCGGCCTCCTGGCATTATCGGCTACGTAACGCTTGAGGAACTTGATTGCGACAGGTTCGTCGAGCTGACCGCGCCTGCATTTCGACTGGCACGGATGCCCGCAAACGCGGCCGCAGACGCTGGGGAACGGGTTGGTTCGCTTGAGGACCGTATAGGCGTCGTCGATCCGTTCGGCGCGGACGAGAGCGACGTACTCGGGGATGTCCATCTCGATGGGGCACGTATGCTGGCACGGGCTCTTGAACAAGGCGGAGCAGACGGCGGCGGCGCAGTGTTTGTCGCGGATATGAGCCTCATATTCATGGCGGAAATACCTGATCGTGCTCAGAACGGGATTGGGAGCCGTTTGTCCGAGGCCGCAAAGGGCGGTGTCCTTGATGGCGCCTGCGAGTTCCTCGAGCAGTTCGATGTCGCCCTGCCGGCCTTCTCCCTTGCAGATGCGCTGGAGGATTTCGAGCATCCGCTTGGTGCCTATCCTGCATGGGGTGCACTTGCCGCAGGATTCGTCCTGACAGAAATCCATGAAATAGCGGGCCATGTCCACCATGCAGTTGTCCTCGTCCATGACGATCAATCCGCCCGATCCCATGATAGCGCCGGCCCGGGTGATGGCCTCATAATCCGTCGGCAGGTTCAGATGCTCGGCGGGGATGCATCCTCCGGAGGGTCCACCGAGCTGGGCGGCTTTGAAGTTTTTGCCGCCGGGGATGCCTCCGCCGATGTCGAAGATGATTTGTCCGATGGAGGTGCCCATAGGCACCTCGACTAATCCGATATTGTTGACTTTGCCGGTCAACGCGAATATCTTCGTGCCCTTCGAGGATTCGGTTCCGATTTTCGCGTATTTGTCGCCGCCCTCGAGGATGATCTGCGGGATATTGGCAAAGGTTTCAACGTTATTCAGGATGGTCGGTTTTTTCCACAGTCCGGAAATGGCCGGGAAGGGGGGGCGCGGGCGCGGCATGCCGCGGCGTCCCTCGATGGAAGTCATGAGGGCGGTTTCTTCGCCGCACACAAATGCGCCGGCTCCCTGGTAGATCTCGACGTCGAAATCGAAAGCCGATCCGAGAATGTTTTTGCCCAACAGGCCGAGTTCGCGCGCCTGATCGATTGCGATAGTGAGCCGTCGCACCGCAAGCGGATATTCGGCGCGGCAATAGATATAGCCCTGGTGCGAGCCGATCGCTTTTGCGGCGATGATCATTCCTTCCAGAATGGAATGGGGATCGGCCTCCATTACGCTACGGTCCATGAAGGCGCCGGGATCGCCCTCGTCCGCATTGCAGAGCACGTACTTTATGTCTCCCTTGGAATTAGCGCAAAATTCCCATTTAACGCCTGTGGGGAATCCGGCTCCTCCCCGCCCGCGGATGGCCGAGAGTTTCACTTCGTTGATTATCTCGCGGGGACCCATTTCGAGCAGGGCTTTGGCGGCGGCAATGTAGCCGTCGCGCCAGATGTAATCCTCAATCTTTTCGGGGTCGATCATGCCCTTGTTGTGGAGCACCCGCAATTGCTGATTGGCAAAGAAAGGAATGTCGTCGAGCCGCGGGATGATGGCTCCGGTTACCGGGTCAACGTACATGAGGCGCTTGACGGGGCGCCCTTTCAGGAAATGTTGTTCGACCACTTCCGCCATGTCTTCGGGGGCAAGCTTCTGATAAAAAATTGATTCCGGAAGGACGGTCATGACCGGCCCCATGGCGCAGAAGCCGTTGCACCCGGTCTGTACCACCATCACTTCTTGAGCGAGTCCCTTTTTCCGGACTTCTTCCTGGAGGGCGCTGATGACTGCTTTGCTCCCGCCGGCGTGGCATCCGGTGCCTCCGCACACCATGGCGCTGAGGCGATATTTTTTTCTTTCTTTCGCGACCTCGTCTTTTATGCGTATCAGATCGGTAGTGGTGATGTTCTTCTTTGTCATGGTTTCTGCTCCTCGGCGGGCCGGCGGTACTTATCCAGAATCTGATCGAGCCTGGCCACCTTTACCTGTTTATGCGTGTCATCGTCAACAACCATGACGGGCGCCAAGCCGCACGCGCCCACGCAGCGGACTATATCGAGGCTGAATTCCCTGTCGTCGGTGCATTCGCCTGGCTCGATTCCCAGTTTTTGCTCCATATCGCGGAGCACCCTGTGGGATCCCCTGACATGGCAGGCGGTTCCCAGGCACACGCGCACCTGGTGTCTGCCGCGGGGCTTCATGGTGAAGAACGAGTAGAATGTGACGACGCCATATACTTGTGAGAGCGGGATGTTCAGGCCTCTTGCCACGCGCCGCTGCACGGACTCCGGGAGGTAACCCGTGATTCCCTGCACCGTTTCGAGCACAGGAATCAGGGCGCCGGGTTTGTTGCGGTAACGTGCGATAACCTCATCGACACGTTTCCATTGCTCCTCGGTAAATTCATCGGGTATCATTTCGCAAGCACATTCGCACTTCATGGTTTATCTCCTTAGAGGTCAGCAGAAGCAACATACCCTCTTTTGGGACAACCGGAAAGGGTTGTTTCGACAATCCCGTTATGACACAATGCGTTAAACAATCTAGGAGCAACAACTATGCCGAATCAAATCACGGGCGGCAGTGGTCGGAAGCGGCGGCGCCGCGTGCGGTGAAACGATAAGCAAACTCAGACAAGTGCGCGATTATCGATGTCGCCAGATCGGGAAAGCAGAGATTGCATCACCGTCGCCGCGGGGCGGCGCGAAATCGTCGGTTTTCTTTACAAATGTAAAGATTCCCGTCAACCGGGAGCGCGGGAGTTCTTCGATCCGCCGGGATTGAGGTGCGAAAAGAAAGGGGTTTTTCTTTTCGCAAAACTCGGCACAGAAATTGCCGTCAAAACGGGCATGGGTTGACGGTCTTCATATGCGCCGCTGGAGGCCGGAAAGGAGCATCATCATGCAGAAGACACAGGAGACCCACGAAATACATGTCCTGCTGGTGGACGATGAGGAGAACTTTCGAGCCAACGCAAAGTCTCTCTTCAGGAAGCGCGGGTTCAATATTCAGACGGCCGCATCCGGCTCAGAGGCCATTGCAGCGGTGAAGAAAGAGAGCTTCGACGTCATTCTTCTCGATCTGAAAATGCCGGGGATGGATGGGAATGAGGTGCTTTATTCGCTGAAGAAGATACGGCCCGATATCCAGGTGATCATTCTCACGGGATACGGTTCGTCGGAATCGGTTACCTTCGGCCTCCGCCATGGGGCGTTTGCCTACCTGGTGAAGCCCTGCGACATCGACTTGATCGCGGTGAAGATCAGAGAAGCCTACCACAAGAAGAAGGGAACGTATGAGAAGGAGCGCCGCGTGAGAGACATCATGGTTTCTCTCAGTTCCTTTGGGTCTGTGCGGGACGACTGGACGATTGCCGAGGCTATTGCAATACTGCTCGGACAGAAAACCATTGTCACCGATTCGGTCGAGGAAGAGCCGATTGAAGTGGTGATCGGCAGCAAGACAGTGATTACGACCACCGTAGATGAAGGTGTTCACCGGTGCGTGCTGGTCCGCGATCGGGCGGACAAGATCATTGGGATAATCAGCTTTACCGATTTTCTGCAGGGGCTCGAGTCGACCTATCTGCGCCTGCTGTCGGAGCGGCCTTCGCTGATTGTTTCGGAATCGGGTCGGACTCACGGGCAGATATTTTCGAACATGGTGCATGAGCTCGGCAAAAAGAAAGTCCGCGAGTTGATGCTGGATAAACCGCCCTCGATCGATGCGGACGCGGATCTGCTGGAGGCGACAAACCGGCTCCTTTCCCTGAACGTCAGGAGGCTGCTCGTGATGGACGAGGATAAGGTAATCGGGGTGATCCGCGAAAAGGACCTGATGTTTGAGATGGCCAATATCATCGGCTGAAACGGGGCTGCTATTGAACCTTGTGAGGCGGTTCTTTTGTGGTTATGATATTGTATGTAGTGTGGCAGCGGTTTCTTTGAAGGAAAGACATACACAAGGAGCCTGGATATGCATACAAAAGCTGGAAAAGGCATCACCTCGATGATGGACGAGCAGCGGAAATTCCCGCCGCCAAAGGAATTCCAGGAGAAGGCGCGGATCAAATCGCAGGAGGAATATGAGCGGCTGTACCGGGAATCGCTGGAAAATCCGGACCAGTTCTGGGGCCGCCTGGCCGAGAGTCTGGATTGGTACAGGAAATGGGACCGCGTCCACTATTGGAATGCAGAGACGACGGAATGCAGGTGGTTTGAGGGCGGAAAACTGAATGTCTCCTACAACTGTCTGGATCGACATCTGAAGACAAAGCGAAGGAACAAGATCGCTCTTCAATGGGAAGGCGAGCCGCTGGGCGAGGACAAGTCGTACACCTACGAGCAACTGTATCGGGAGGTGTGCAGGTTTGCGAACGTGCTGAAGAAGAAGGGGATAAAGAAGGGCGATCGCGTCTGCATCTATTTGCCGATGATTCCGGAACTCCCGATAGCGATGCTTGCGTGCACGCGGATTGGAGCGATTCACAGCGTGGTATTCGGCGGGTTCAGCGCCGACGCGTTGCGCGATCGCATCCAGGACAGCGGCGCCAGGATGCTTATCACCGTCGACGCCAGCTTCCGGAACGGCAAGATCATCGAACTGAAAAAGGCGGCAGATGAGGCGCTGACGAAATGCCCGTCGGTTGAAAAGGTGATCGTGGTGAATCGGACCTTCAAACAGGTATCGATGAAGCCGGGAATGGAAAGCTGGTGGCACGAGGAGATGAACGCGCCCGATATCAAAGACGAATGCGAGCCGGAGATAATGGACGCGGAGGACCCGCTCTTCATTCTCTATACCAGCGGCAGCACAGGAAAACCGAAGGGAGTGCTTCATACCACCGCCGGCTATTTGCTGTATGCGGCCCAGACGTTTCGGTACATCTTCGACTATCGCGACGAAGATGTTTTCTGGTGCACGGCCGACATCGGCTGGGTGACCGGTCACAGCTACATCGTGTACGGGCCTCTCTGCGAGGGCGTGACGTCGGTGATGTACGAAGGAGTGCCGTTCTATCCCGAGAGAGACAGGTTCTGGCAGATCATAGACAAGTACAAGGTCAACATCTTCTATACGGCCCCCACGGCGATTCGCTCGATCATGAGGGAGGGCGACGAGTGGCCGAAGCGAAACAACCTGTCCAGCTTGCGGCTGCTGGGAACCGTCGGCGAACCGATCAATCCGGAAGCCTGGATGTGGTATTACAACCTGATCGGCAAGGGGAAATGTCCGATCGTGGATACCTGGTGGCAAACCGAGACCGGCGGCATTTTGATTACGCCGCTGCCCGGCGCCTTCACGCTGAAACCGGCCTCCGCAAACAAGCCGTTTTTCGGAGTCGAAGCCGAGGTGATACGAGAGGATGGCTCGCCGGCGAAGCCGAATGAGGGCGGCTATCTCATAATCAAGCGGCCGTGGCCCGGGATGATGCGTGGCGTCTATGGCGATCCGAAGCGGTTCAAGGAAACCTATTTCACGTTGTATCCCGGTTTGTATTTTACGGGTGACGGCGCGAGAAAGGATGAAGACGGCGACTTCTGGCTGATGGGCCGGATCGACGACGTCATCAACGTGTCGGGACATCGACTGGGCACCGCTGAGATTGAAAGCGCGCTGGTCTCGCACCCCAACGTCTCGGAGGCCGCCGTTGTCCCGATGCCGCATGAGATCAAGGGGCAGGGTATTTACGCTTTTGTGACGTTGAAGGCGGGAGTGGAAGCTTCGGAATCAATGAGGAAGCAGCTCATCGCGCACGTCAGGAAGGAGATCGGTCCGATTGCGACGCCCGACGAACTGCAGTTCGCGGAGGGTCTGCCGAAGACGCGAAGCGGCAAGATCATGAGGCGAATCCTTCGCAAGATCGCCGAAGGCAGTGAGCAGATCGGTGATACCACGACCCTGGCCGACACCTCGGTTGTGGAGAACTTGCTGAAGGGAAAAAAAGGCGGCGAGGCAGCCGCGCAAAAAAAATAGCCGGAGCGGCTTTTTCCTGTCGTGGCGGACCGGCGCAATCAGCGGTTGCCGTTGCGAAAGCGGATTCGACCAATTGCCGCCAGTCCGGCCGACGACGGGCCGGTCTTGAGGTGATGGCATGAATCAGAACGTCAGGAATTATGGATGGACCGTCGCTCTCTCCGGGACAGGCATCAACCTTGCTCTCGGGGTTCTTTATACGTGGAGTGTCATCTCGAAAGCGATTCCGCAGGAATGGGGGTGGAACGAGGCTCAGCGAGCGCTCCCTTATTCGATTGCATGCATCGTTTTCGCTCTTGTCATGGTGGTTGCCGGGCGGATGCAGGATAAGATCGGCCCGCGCAAGGTGGCGACCATGGGCGGTGTTTTGACCGGATTGGGCTTTTTGCTCGCGAGCGCGAGCACTTCGCTCACGGTATTTGTGCTGGGGTTTGGTTTGTTGGCAGGAGCAGGGATCGGGTTCGGGTATGCCTCGGCGACACCACCCGCCGTCAAGTGGTTTCCGCGCGAGCGGACGGGCCTGATAGCGGGGATTGTGGTGGCGGGATTCGGTCTGGCGTCAGTGTATGCGGCGCCTCTCGCCAGGTATCTGATCGCGGCATTCGGCGTCCAGGTCGCCATGAGGATTTTCGGCATCGCTTTTCTTCTGGTCGTGGTGGTTCTCGCGCAGTTCTTGCGCAATCCGCCCAAGGAATACGTTCCGGCTTCGTCGGCTTCGATGGTGCATAGGGGAATACCCGCGGCTCCCGTCCACGAATACGATTGGCTGTCAATGATGCGGACTCCGCAGTTCTACTTGCTTTGGTTCATGTTCGCATGCGGGGCGGGCGCAGGTCTGATGATCATCGGGAAGCTGGCGAAGATCGTGGAGCTGCAGAGCGGTTCCACGGCGGGATTCGTCCTGGTGGCGCTGCTTGCGGTGGGCAATGCGGGCGGCCGCGTGATTGCCGGGGTGCTCTCGGACAGGATCGGTCGAACCGCGACAATGCTCATCGTGTTTGCGGTGCAGGCGGTCCTGATGTTTACGCTTCGCCTGCAGGACCAGTTGGCGATGCTGGTCGCCTATTCGATGGTCGTCGGCTTCAACTACGGAGCCTGCCTGTCGCTGTTTCCGTCGGCGACAAAAGACTATTACGGTCTGAAGAATTTCGGCGTCAACTACGGCCTGGTCTTCACGGCGTGGGGAGTCGGCGGGCTCGTTTTGCCGATCGTATCCGGCAGGATTTTCGACGCGACCGGCTCGTTTAACCAGGCCTATGTGATTGCCGGTTTCGTGATGCTTGTTGCGGCCGCGCTGACCTTCGTAACGAAAGCGCCGCATGAGGAACAACTGGTGGCGCCGGGTCTGAAGGCGGCGTGATGCCCTTGGCTTGACATGCGTGGGAAGGCGGAATATATTCTTTTTAGCTTAAAGAACCCGCTGACAATTCGAGCGGTTGTTCGGCGAGCGCCTGTATCTGCTGGATAATAACATTTTTGCGGTTCACCGGAGGGGGAAGAGGTGGTTTTTTTCTGGGCCAAACCCGGGAACCGCGGTACAAAGATTCTACGAATATGCTGGAACCGTTGCTGTATCCCAAGAGCGTTGCCGTAATCGGCGCCTCGCGCAGTCCCGGCAAAGTCGGTCACGACATTTTGGCGAACCTGATCGACTGCGGTTACGCGGGAAACATCGTGCCGGTAAATCCGCTTGCCGATCGGGTGCGGGGCATAAAGTGCTGTGAGAATCTCAGGACGTGCGGCATACCCATAGACCTTGCAGTCATAGCAATTCCGGTTCCCGCGGTGCTGGCCGCGGTTGAAGATGCGATTTTTGCGGGCGCCAAAGCGATAGCGCTGATAACCGCCGGTTTTCGAGAAGCCTCGCCTGAAGGCGCCGAGATTGAAAGCCGGATTGCGCAGATATGCGCCGCCAAAAAAGTGCGTCTTCTGGGGCCGAACTGTCCCGGCCTGATCAATACGGGCAACTCTCTGAACGCTTCGATCATTCCCCATTTTCCTCACGAAGGCGGGATATCGGTTATCTCTCAATCCGGCGCAGTGTGCACGGCCATAATGGATTGGGCATCGAGAAGCCATCTCGGGCTGGCGAAGATGGTCGGGATCGGGAACAGGGCGGACCTGACGGAAATCGATTTTCTTCAAGCATTCTCCGAGGACGAGCAGACCCGGGTGATTGTGGGATATCTTGAGAGCATCAGTTCCGGCGATGAATTTGTGAAAGTGGCGGAGACGGCTGCGTCAATGAAGCCCGTCGTCATCCTGAAAGCAGGGACTACACGCGCGGGAATGAAGGCCGCTTCCTCGCACACGGGCAGTCTGGCCGGATCGGATATCGCATATGGCGCAGCGTTTAACCGTTCGGGCGTGATCCGGGCGGACAGCTTTGAAAAACTGCTTGATTATGCGGCCGCGTTTGCCACTCAGCCGCTCCCGAAAGGTGATCGAATAGCAATTATCAGTAATGCATACGGCCCGGGCATTCTGGCGGCCGACGCCGTCGAGCATTGCGGCCTGTCGCTGGCCTCTCCGCAACGGGGTTCTTCCACCGCATTGCGCGGGAAGGCTCCTTATTCGGTGACCGCGGATAATCCCATAGATGTTTTGGGAGACGCTGATTGCGATCGGTATGAGGATGCGGTGAACGCCGCATTGGATAATGAAGCGGTTGACGCGGTCATTATCATCCTGACGCCGAAGGTTATGACGAATTGTTCCGAAACGGCGCGCGTCGTTGCCGGGTGCATCCGCGGGAATAAACCCGTTCTGGCTGCTTTTATCGGCAGTGATGCGCAGCTGCCGGGTCGGAGCGAGATGCTCAATTCGAATTTGCCGGACTATCCTTCTCCTGAGCGCGCGGTCGCCGCGCTTCGCGCGCTCTGCGAGTATGCGTCCTGGAGGCGGCGTCCTCCTCGCGTGGTGACGCGTTTCCCGGTTCACCGGCGCCGGGTGGAGCGGATTATTGCGCGTCAGCTGCGAGCCGGCCGCACGTACGTGGGAGAGGTGAAGACAAAAGAGATTCTGCGGGCATATGGATTTACCGTTCCCGAAGGGCACATGGTGATGAGCGCGAGTGAAGCTGTTGAGATAGCGAATCGGATGGGCTATCCCGTTGCATTGAAGATCGTGTCGCCCCACATCGTGCACAAATCCGATATCGGCGGGATCAAGCTGCGGCTATCGAACCCCGAAGACGTTCGCGATGCGTGCGACCTGATGTTGCTGCGCGTGCGCGAGCGAATGCCCGATGTGGAGCTCGAGGGCGTTTACGTCGAGAAGATGTGTCCTCCCGGCCGCGAAGTAATCCTTGGAATGAATCGCGACCCTCAGTTCGGCCCCATGCTGATGTTCGGGCTCGGCGGCATCTTTGTGGAGGTGATGAAAGACGTCTCGTTTCATCTCGCTCCGATAACGGCTCAGGAGGCGATGCAGATGCTGTCGGAAAGCCGGTCGTATGCGTTATTGACAGGAACGCGCGGTCAGCCCGGCGTAGACCTGGGCGCCATCGCCAACGGGCTTCAGCGGATAAGTCAACTGGTGACGGATTTCCCGCAGATACAGGAGCTCGATATCAGCCCGCTGATCGTCGGGGAGATCGGGACTGAGCCCATTGTTGCTGATGCGCGCATCATCTTATCGAAAAGAGAGGCTCGGCAATGACGGAACAACGGAAATATGTATTTGATCCTGATTGGCGGGAGAAGTACCGGTCGATGATCGCCACCGCCGAGGAAGCGGTGGCTGAAATAATGCCCGGTCACCGAGTGTTTATCGGGACGGGCTGTGCGACGCCGCAGGAGCTTGTTCGCGCGCTGACGGCCCGGTCGAATGAGCTTGCCGACACGGAAATAGTGCACCTGCTCACCTTTGGCGAAGCGCCCTACGCGCACAAAGAACTGGCGGAGCATTTCCGGGTGAACAGTTTCTTCATTGCCGAGAACGTGCGCAATATCATTCAGGAGGGTCTGGGCGATTACACGCCGATATTCCTTTCCGACATTCCGAAGCTTTTCAAATCGGGGCAATTGCCGCTTGATTCCGCGCTTATTCAGGTGACGCCGCCGGATCGTCTGGGACTCTGCAGTCTGGGGATATCGGTTGACATCGTGAAGAGCGCGGCCGAGAACGCCGCTCTGGTGATTGCGCAGGTGAACCCGCAAATGCCGCGGACGCTGGGAGACAGCTTTATTCATATTAATGATCTTGATATTCTGGTGCCGGTCGACGAGCCGCTGTACGAGATCACGCAGGCGCAGCCGACCGAGGTCACGCGCAGGATCGGCGAATACGTCGCCGCTCTGATCGAGGACGGCTCGACGGTCGAATTCGGGATCGGACGGATTCCGCAGGCGGTGCTCGAGTTTCTCAGAGAGAAGAGGGATTTGGGAATTCATACGGAGATGTTCTCCGACGCCTTGATCGATCTTATCGAGGCGGGCGCGGTCACGGGCAAACGCAAGTCGATAGACCGCGGGAAAATTGTTGCCAGCTTCTGCATGGGGAGCCGGAAGCTTTATGACTACATCGACAACAATCCCTTCTTCTCATTTCACCCGACCGAATATGTGAATGATGTTTTTGTCATCGGGCAGCAGCATAAGATGGTGGCCATCAATGTTGCGCTCGAGGTTGACCTGACCGGCCAGGTCTGTTCGGATTCGCTGGGCACCAAGTTTTTCTCCGGGATCGGCGGGCAGGTCGACTTCAATCGAGGCGCCGCCAGGGCGCCCGGCGGGAAAGCGATTATCGCGCTTCCTTCAACGGCGCAGGAAGGCAAAGTTTCAAGGATTGTCACTCACTTGAGCGCGGGCGCGGGAGTTGTTACAACGCGGGGCGATGTCCATTACGTCGTGACGGAATACGGGATCGCATATCTTCACGGGAAAAGCGTTCAGGATCGCGCTCTTGCGCTGATCAGCATTTCGCATCCCGATTTTCGCGCAAAGCTGCTCCAGGAGGCGGTAAAGGCGAAGTATATCCGTCCGGAGCTGGCGGGCGAGTTGGGTGATACCGACGGCAAGCTCCTGCTGGGTCCCCAGGATTTGCGCACCTCGCTGCTGTTGGATGACGGAACTCAGATCAACTTCCGTCCGATACACCCGACTGACGAGCCGCGAATCAGGGACTTGTTTTACGCGGTTTCTCAGCAGGCGATGTACTACCGTTACATGTCCCATATGAAGCGCATCCCGCAGCGGCAGATGCAGGATTTCGCGTACATCAACCGTCGAAACGATGTTTCGCTCGTGGGGACGGTCCCCGAGGCGCACGGCGATGAAATCATCGCTATCGGCCGATACTATCTGGACCCACGCACCAACAAGGCGGAAATCGCGCTGCTTGTCCGCGATAGCTGGCAGAAGCGTGGAATCGGGAGTTTCCTGCTGAAGTATCTGGTAACGATCGCGCGGCGCAACGGGATAAGCGGATTTACGGCCGAGGTTCTGCGAGAAAACAAACCGGCGCAGTCATTGCTGCAAAAGAGCGGCCTGAAGATGAGAAGCACGCTCAGCGAAGGTATCTATACCTTTGATCTGGATTTCGATTAGATGAAAACGCGCTTCTTTTCGAATAACCCCGCCACGAATTTTGTCCTTGATCCACCGGCTCTCGACGGACATTCAAGATGAAAAGGTCGCTCTCGTGTTTCCATAAGCCGGCTTGTCAGATTTCTTTACAGATGTAAAAGATTCCTGCGGATCATTGAAGATTTTCCTGCCTTTTCAGGCCGCTGAAGCAGCGAATTCACGCCTGTTTTCGCCCCCCCAGAGAAGCCATGGCATCGGCATAACATTTGCTCATCAGTTTTCTTAGAGGATGTTGAACCATGCTTTTGATCACAGGAATTTCGGGCGAACCGACGGGCAAGACGCGGGAGTTCGGTTAATGGCTGGTGAATTCAAGAATATCCGGCGGATCATTTTGAGACGGGTATTGCTTGTGCCGTTCGTCACGCTTGCCTTGGTTTTCTGCACGCTGGTCTACTATTTTGCCACGAACCTGCGCTCGCAGGTGGAGACGCAATTGCTTCGGGTGGCCGACGCGCACCGCAACATGATTGAAGGTTTCCTGCGCGAGCGTTGTTTTGATCTTCAGTATGTGGCCGCCTCCAATAGTTTCGACGAATTGAGCAATAAAGAGCATCTGGCGACGATCTTTGAGCAGCTCCAGATGAGATCGCGCGCCTTTTTCGATATTGGTTTGTTCAATGAGAATGGGGACCATGTGGCATATGTCGGGCCGTTCGAACTTGAAGGCAGGAAGTATGCGCAGGCGCCATGGTTCCTTCAGGTGCAGCAGAAAGACGTTTATATATCCGACCAGTTTCTCGGGTATAGAAATGTGCCGCATTTCATTATTGCCGTCCGCCGCGATGAGGGCAGCCGGACGTGGTATCTGCGGACGACGATCGACTGGTTTTACTTCAATGACCTTGTGGAAAACGTGCGCGTTGGCAAGACCGGCGAGGCGTACATTGTCAATGAGGAAGGCGTCTTCCAAACCCGTCGCCGGTCGGGGGGCGAACTGCTGGAGGTGGACCCGGATCATTCGATCTACCGTTTCGACCAAAGAACAATCTTCGCTTTTACCGCGGTCGATTATAAAGATGAAAGCCACATATACGCGGCCGGAAAAATAGAGCCGATGGACTGGTTCCTGATCGTCAGGCAGGGGCTGAATGACGCCTACGCCCCACTCATTCGGGCGGTGGTTATCGCTATTATCATGATCATTGCCGGCGGCGGATTGGCGGTATTCATGGCGTTCATGCTCGCCTCGGGCGTCGCGAACCAGTTGGCCATGGCTGACATGGAAAAGCGCAGGATGGGCACCCAGTTGATCATGGCAGGCAAACTGGCGGAAGTCGGCGAGATGAGCGCAGGCGTCGCTCACGAGATGAACAACCCGCTCCAGGTGATCAAAGGAGAAGAAGCTTACATCAAAGACATCCTGTTGGAGGCGGAGCGGAACGGCGGAATTGTGGACGCTGAGAATCTGAGGCTGCTCCGCGAATCGATCGACCAGATCGCACTGCAGGTGGAGCGGGGAAAACTCATCACCGAAGGTCTGCTGGGATTCGCGCGCAAGACCGAGACCAAGATCGACACGTTTGACATCCGGTCTCTGATATCGGATGTGGTGGGCATGATCGAGCGGCGGGCTCAGGTTGAGAATATTCGTATCGTTCAGGAGTATGAGGCATCTCTGCCGGTCATCCTGAGCGATCAGCTTCAACTGCAACAGGTGTTTCTGAACTTGCTCAATAATGCGATCGATGCGTTGAAGCCCAAGCGCGGAGGAGAAATCCGCATAACGGCTTCGTCTGCCGATGACGAGATGTCAATCGCGGTCACCGACAACGGCACCGGCATTCCCGCGGAACACATGGAAAAAATTTTTCTCCCATTCTTTACGACAAAACCGGTTGGGCAAGGCACCGGCCTCGGGCTGAGCACCTGTTATGGAATTATTGAACGGTTGGGCGGGCAGATCATGGTAAGCAGTGAACTGAATGTGGGCACGGTGTTCACCGTCCGGCTTCCGCTTGCCGGTCCGCCCGAAAGAGACGAAAAAGGAACGAAAACATTGCAAGGAGAGTCGCCGAAATGGGCGCCATTAACCTCTTGATCGTTGACGACGAGGAACGCTTTCTGGCTACGTACCGCAAGCTGCTGGAAAAGCGGGGAATCAGCACGTCCACCTGCACGAATGGACTGGATGCCTTGAGGATCCTGAAAGAATCCCCCATCGACGTCGTGCTGCTCGACGTCAAAATGCCGGGAATCGACGGAATCGAAGCGCTCCGAAAAATCAAGGAGGAGCATCCCGATATCGAGGTCATTCTGCTTACCGGACATGTTTCGGTTGAATCGGAAGTCGAGGGGTTGAAGCTTGGCGCTTCCGGCTATTTGATGAAGCCCATTTCGATCGAGGAGATGCATCTCAAGGTAAAGGATGCCTTCTACAAGAAACAGGCCAAGGTGAAGAGAGAGGGCGAGCCTTTGTTGTCATGATCGAGAGCAAGAGCGGGTGCGATGGCCGGCGCAGAAGATACCTTCTTTAGATGCCGCTGGGGCAACTTACAAAGAGATTAAACCGGTTCCTGAAAGGATGCAGCCATCTTGGAGACCGATAGAATCCGGGTCCTGATCGTAGATGACGAACTGCGGTTCGGAACGAATACCGCAGCCGTTCTGAACCAGCGCGGATTCGAGACGACCGCCGTCGCCAATGGCGGCGAGGCCCTCCGGGAGATCGTGAACGTTCCCTTCGATGTCGTTGTCCTCGATCTAAGCATGCCCGGCATGGACGGCGCCACGACCTTGCGCGAAATCAAGAAACTCAGGCCCCGCATGCAGATCATCATGCTTACTGGCTTTGGCACATTCGCCTCTGCGCTTGACTGCTTGCGCACGGGCGCCTTTGACTATCTGACCAAGCCGTGTGATCTCGATATGCTGGCCGCGAGAATCCGGGAGGCCCACGAGAAGGGAAAAACTCTTCCTGTATCCGGCGGTTGAACGCGGGCGCCCGCTTACGCGCAATCCAAAGGGCGGCATAGGCATATAGCACCCGCCTTTCACCTGGTATCAGAGACAGTAGAGAATAAACCGATTCCTCGCCGCAGAAAAGGGACATGAAAATGCCAATGCATGGTTCCTTTCCTCGAACCGTGAGAGACTGCGCGCACAGGCCCTCCTTGTCCCATATCCGCTCCTTGTTCGCGAAAGCCGTTCCGCTTGAGGGGGCGCTTGAGGAGATCGATCTCCTCCCGGCACTTGAGAAATACCCTCTGGCGGAGGTGCGCGACGGCAAAGGAGTCATCTTTTTCGATGTGGTGGACGCTTACGCTTTTCTGGAGTGGTTGAGCGGCCGATCCGAGGGCGTGTATCAGAGTTTCAGGCACAGGCGGGTTGAAGTATTCAACCGGACGCTTTTTCACGAAGGCATCGAATGGATGTGCCGCCGGCTGCATTTGTTTCCCCTGTTCGATGCGGCATTTCAGGAGTTTCTTTCGCGGCAAAAGATCGAGGCCGGAGAATTCGGTAAAAAATTCAAAGCCGAGTACGGTCAGGATTTCGATTCGGGCGAAGATGGCATATATCACCTCTTTGCGGAATTCTGCGAGGACTACCAGAGGCGGTTATATCGACATCTCCCGGATGGCATCCTCTCGGAGGCCGCTTCATTCGTTTTTGACGCAATGAGCCGCGAGCATTTGCTCAGCTCATTTCATAAGCGAATTGAGAGGCGCATTCCGGAAATTCCCGCCGAAGCATATGTTCTCGAAGAGACCAACGAACGGCCATTTGCATCCATGCGCATGCTCCTTGAAAAGCGAGGGATGCGGGTGGCCGGCTTGGCGGAAATCCGGGAAGTGGACAGGCTCATCGAGCAGTTGAGCCGAAGTCAAGAGAGCGGCGCCGCAAGGGAGAAGTTGACGAAGCTGGTTCCCGGCATCGAGAAACTTTTCGATGTGTTCGGGATGGCAGACGGTCAATCGCCCATACATGATCGCGGCATCCTTGCCGCGGTGCGCTCGCGCGTTCTGGCGCACGTTTCTCCCGGCGCCGCGCCCCGCAGAATCGGCGTCGTCGGGTATGACCAGAATGTCATTGCGGCACTTCGCAAGATCACGACTGAGTATGCTGAGAATCTGGAGGTGGTCGTTTTTCTGGGCCAGAAGCCGCGGGATATCATGCAATGGATCAAATACAATTCGCAGTTGGGCGTTTTTGAAAGCGTTCGGGCGGATGAATGTGGCTTCCTGTATCTCGGATGTCAGAAATCCGCCGCCGCCGTCTATCACGGCTGGTTGGCGGAGCCGTCTGCAGCCCTGACGAACGTTTCCTGGCAAGCATTTGGCGTTACCTGTGTGATGCTCGGCGAGAGCCAGGCCGGCCGGCTTACCGCCGACGTGCGTGACCGGCTGCGGCAATCCGGTGTTGAAGTTGTCGCGGCCAGGGCTGAAGCGGATCATGATGTTGCCGCTCATCGGATCATCAAGGACGACTCTTCCATTGGAAGCATGTTGGGCGCGGCCCCATCCGAAGGCATAGCATATGCGCTGGGCGTCTCCACTCTGTCGGAGTTAGGCAGAATTCTGGTTGTCGGAGCCGATATCGTCGAGAAGCATGATGATCCTGCGGTGGTCCAACCGACGTATCGCGTTGCGGGCGTTTATCAGGTGATCCACAAGAAGAACCCGGCGCGATTCGGCAATCTGGCCTTGCTCGTTGGTGCAATTGACGAGTCTGCCATTGTTCTGGCGACAAATGAATTCAAGACAAATATTCCGCGCGGCAAGCTCCTCCGCATAAATGCGGTTCTCGATTCGAAGGTATCGCGGGAGAAAATCATCTCACGTTTTCGGAGCAAGGCACAGGAACTGGATATTCTTGAATTGCCGGAATGGTGGGTGCAACTGACATCGAATCTCAATTTCGGGAACCCAAAGCTGATCTTTGATCCCAACCAGGTGTACGTAAGCCACAATGACGCGGGCGCGCAGGTGAGCATTGCGTTCTTTGTGGATGAAGCGGCGGCCGACGTCGATATGGCTCTCCGCTCGATTGCGGGATTTCCAGTCCAGCGGGAATACATGAAGGCGGCGGACCAATTTGCGGCCGGAATGCCGCTGCCGTGTCGCTGCTGGGATTCGCTGGACGTGGTCCAGCAGGCGGAATTTTCGCGGCGCCACGTTTCACGCCTGGCGCAGAAATACTCGCAGAAGTCGGAGGCGGTCGCGACCAAGCGGCGCGCCCGAAAATACTCGACAGCTCAACCGGGCAGCGGTCATATCACAATTCTGGATTCAACTCTGGCGAATGACGCGATGCGCCTGTTGTTCCTCGAGTCGCAGCCGGTCGTTCGTCAGGAAGTACTTCGGGATGAAACGGGGGAAGCGGTGGCGATTGTAGCCCTCCACGAGAATCGGCACAAAGTATACTCCACGCCGCTACTAACGACCGCTTCCCTCGAAAATATTCACCAGGTGATGGGACGATATTATTCGCAGCTTCGCAGATATGCGCTCGATCTTAGCCGCGAATACGATTGGGAGATTCTCATTCACGATGTCTACGAGCACGGCGACAAGCTTCGCGCCACATTGCGGGTTCACCATCTCGACTACAACGACAAGAAAGAGCTGTTTGAGCGAGTGACGTTTGTTTCCGTCGACCAGTACGATAAAAGTCGGCAACGCTGGCAGACGATAAGCCGGCCAAATTCAATTATTCACCCGTCGTCTCCTGAAACCTATAACATCGTCATTAATGGGCCGGGCGGCCGCATGGGGAGCTGCACGCTTCGACTGGCCGCAAAAAGTGAAAAACTGCGCGTGGTCGCACTCGGCGGACCGGATGCTCGGCGCCTGGCCGAGCTGCTGAATGAGAAGGACTACGTCCAGGGACGTTTTCCCGGCACTGTCGATTTCGGCGTCGACTGGATTGAACTTGACGGACGCAGAATGCTGGTGTTCAGCCATCCTGTGTTCAGAGACCCCGGCAATTATCCCTGGAAATGTTTCCTTTTCGCAGGTGTTCCGATTCATGTGGCCATAGACGCCACCGGCCGCTTCAATAATGTAGACGGAGTCAACCGCCACAGGCGCGCCGGGGCGCTCCGTACGATGATAACCGCGCCCGGCTCGAGCAAGGAGGACGAGTGGCGCGAGGCGACTTTCATCAGGCATATCAATGATCATAAATACGATTCCGCCACGCACTTTTTTCTGTCTCCTGCTTCGTGCACGACAGGATGCCTTGCAAACCTGAATCGGCTGGTGGAACTGGCAATGTATCGGAGCAAACACGCGGAGATGGACTGGGAGAAGTTCTTTGATGAGGCCGCCAAGATGGTGCTGGAGGGAATAGGCCCGACCTATCATTCCCTCACTGGCGAGCATATCGGTCCGGATATCATCGATCCGATCGAGTACAGGAAAGACATCCGCCGCGGAACCGACGCAACGGGAAACATTTTCGAAACAAGTTCAGGCGCAAGCGCCAGCACCGCGCTCGTCGATGCGGCCGGCGTCTCGCATACACCCGTATATTCCATTCGATTTCCGATCGAGACAGTGTCGATAATGGCGCCGACGTATGTGTTGCGCGGCCATTACACGATGGAACACATTGACGCCGCCGCCGCCTCGCTCGAACAGGCATGCCGCGCCGGGGCGGAAACGCGGTTCCAGTTTCTCAGGACCAGGAACATCGACCGATCGACCCAGATCAGGCTGCTGCGCGAACTGGCGCAAGCTGGAGCGACTCTCTGCAAGGATAGCATCGAGATTGCTCACTTCACCTCGCCAACCGGCGAACCAATGACGATCATCCAACTCATCGGGTGGTACGAGAACGAATGGCGTCCCTCGAAAATGTACGTCGAATTCCTCGAGGAAATCATGCTGCCGGCGGAGAAGAAATTTCTTTCGGCCGGGGAGGGAGCGGGATTTGCAGGCGTTTCAGAGCGATTGACGGCGTACAGACGGCCGTACGAGGGCAAGCTCTCGGTACTCGATCTTCCGCCTCGGGCCTTTGACGGAGTCTACTGGCTCATCAGAGTCGACCATAATGTTGTCGATCCACTTTACGATCCCGACACAAACAAGGTGCGACCTTTCATAAGCGACGACCACCGCATAATGGCGAGCGCCGCGGACGTTGAGTACCTCATCCGGAACAACGCGCGGGTCATCGTGCTTTCGCATAACGGGAGGAAGAAGGATTTTCAATTTCTCCAATCCGAAGACGGGCAGGTGCTCGAACCCTTCAGCCTGAAGATAGCCGGCGAAAGATTTGCGGAGATACTCGAGCGGCGGAAGGCGCTGAATGCCGGGAAAGATTTTCGTATGGCCTCGGGTCTCATTGATGCGGAGACCGCGAAGCTCTCGCGCGAGCTTAAGCCCGGGCAGGTGCTGTATCTCGAGAACCTGCGTTTCTATGATGGCGAGGAATCCGGGAGCCGGCATTTCGCGAAGGCGCTCTTCGACACGCTTTTCGGCCACCTCGACTCGTCGGCGCAACGGAGCGTCAGCTACGTCAACAGCGCCTTCGGGGCTTCACATCGGGGGCTGCATGCGTCTTTCCTGCCGCTCATGAACCTTATCGGAGGATACAAGGTGATGGGCCTGCTTCCGGCAAAGGAGCTTTCCCTTCTCGATGAAATTCTGAAAAGCCCGAAAAAGCCGGTTGCCGCCTTCGTGAGCGGAATGAAAATGGCGGAGAAGATTCCCGCGGTTGAAATGATGATACGTCACGGATCGATCCAGCGCCTTTTCACCGCAGCTCCGGCATTCCTTGTTGCCTCCGGGTTCCCGTCGGGCAATTCCGTTTCCGGATACGACCCCCTTGATGTTGAATCTCAAGTTTCAGCGGCCCATCGATTGCTTGAACTTGCAGCCGAATTCGACGTCGAGGTGAAGATCGCGGCGGACCTGCACATCGGCCTGGCGGTTCCCGACAAGTTCAGGCCAAAAAAGAGGGTGCCGTCAAAAACGGCCTGCGCAGATGAGATCCCGTTTGGCGCATACGTGTACGATATCTTGCCCGAATACAATCATGCGCAAACGCGAACAGGTGACGACATCAAGGGGATACTGGAAGGCGCGGCGACCGTCATCCTGAACGGGACCGTAGGCCTATATGAAGTCGAACAATTTTCCGCCGGTAACGACTGGCTTGTCCGCACGATTGCCGACTGCGGCGCCGAGCTGAAGCTTGTGGTGGGCGGTGACGGAGTTGCCGCAGTCAATCGCCGCATGGGCGGAATCCAGGAAGCCGAGAAAACGTTTGATTTGTGCACCGGCGGCGGCGCCGCCCTGAAGTATCTTGCGACACAGTCGCTTTCCGCTTTTGACGGACTCGATAATAAACGAGAATAGGAAAATGCAGGGGCTGGAAAGAACGGAGCCTGCGAGGACGGACGCATCCAGGCTCGTGCCGATCAAGACATGGGACCAGGTTTTCGAGTGCATCGACAACATCGTCTCAAATCCTCAGGTCAATACGGAACTGATCAAGTTATTGACTGTAAATCTGCGCGTGGAAACCGGGAGCCTGCCCGGATATCGCGGCGGCGGTTTTGCCGAGCGAGCCGATAGCGTTGCTCTCTCCAAGCAGATGCGCGGAAAGGTCGAGGCATTGATGACGATCGACCTGTCTTCCGACGAGATGTACCTGTTGGTCCGGCAGTTGGTCAAAAGCCTTCCGTTTTTCGGAGCGTCCCAGGACGAAATTCGAACGATACGAGGACTCGCCGAAGAAATCGAATACTCCTTCCCGTGCCCGATCACGGAGGACATCAGGGCGGAAATCCATAACAAGCTCTCTCCCCGCAATCTCGACCTCGTTCGCGCCTTGATCGATTACGCGCAGACCGGCGAGTCGGAGGGGCTCCGGAAGATAAACAAATATCAGAAAGTATTCCAGTACCAGCCGGAAAAATTCGCGGGCATCCTGAAGCTCCTGCAAGAGCTCGAGCGCGAGTTGGCGAATGTTTTCGAGCCGCATCCGGGCAGCATCGACGACAGGATAACCGACATTTACCAGTTCATGAGCAATATCTCGGAGATAGTGTCGCCGCAGGTGAACAGCTATCTTCGATATCTCATGGGAAGCATCGAGAAGGGTAATGAATCGCTGATCCAGACGAACCTCGAGATCCTGCTGCAAATGGTGCAGGAGAACATCGAGAGGGCGGAGAACCGCAACTATCGCAGGCTGTTCATCAATTTGAAGGCAACGCTTGAGAGAGCCGAGAAGAGAAACCCCGACGACATTGTTCAGGTGATCGATGCGTGGCGGCGTGACGCAGTTACCCTATTTTTCCCTTCACTGGTCGACCCGCTGGAGGAATTCATCAAGCGTTTGCGCGCCGGTGATTCGCTCCGGGCGGCCATCATGCTCGGCAACATCCGAATGCTGTTGAGGAGCAAGATCAAGGACCCGTTCCTCCAGTCGCAGACGCTGCCGGTGACGCTCGAGGCGATCTGGCTGGACCTCACGCTCGAGCGCATCGGCTACATTCTGTTTGGAGAAATCTGCAACATGAAGCTGGCTGAGATCACGATAGAAGCGCTTCCGCTGACGATCGATATTATCCACTCGATGGTGCTTAACATTCGCG
The DNA here is from genome assembly GCA_003598085.1 of Candidatus Abyssobacteria bacterium SURF_5. Taxonomy (NCBI): domain Bacteria; kingdom Pseudomonadati; phylum Candidatus Hydrogenedentota; class Candidatus Abyssobacteria; species Candidatus Abyssobacteria bacterium SURF_5. The sequence goes on along the minus strand of QZKU01000127.1, from coordinate 27,557 downwards.
CCAAAGGGCAGGGAACGGACGATCTCGAGAAGGACTCGCAGCAACTGCTCGATCTGAAACATTCAAGCGAGTTGAACTTCTATACGATCTATTCGATCGTCGAGCGTATTGACGCGGAAATAAGCGTAGTAACCGACAAAATGGTGGGTATCTATTACGACATGACGCGAGAGATTTTCCGGCTTCGGCAGATACCGAATGCCGATGAGGCCGCAAGCGCGTTTGTGGACGGATTGTTTCGGGAGACGACGCTGCAGCACCTGTCCGAATTGACGCTCAAGCTGCTAACCTTCTCCCGCAGCCGAATCGCGCATTTGATGAAGCGGGTGCGTCATCCGTCGGTGAGGGAGATATCGCCCAAGAAAATAACGAAGATAAAACAGGACCTGAAATCTCTTTCCGCCAAGACCAGCACGTCGAAATTTGCATATTTTTTCCGGCCCGGTTTTGCCGAGGGCGGCGCCGCGTATTATCCGATACTTGGGGAGAAAGGGGCTTACCTGACCGAGATGGCGAAGCTGGGCGTGCGGGTGCCGCCCGGATTTGTGATCCCGGCGCGCGTATGCAACACGTTCTTTCAAGATGGAAGGATCCTGCGGGCCGAGACGAGGGAATCGCTCTTCCAGTGTCTATCAAAGCTCGAAGAGATTACCGGGTGCATCTTTGGCGACCCCGAAAGGCCGTTGCTGCTTTCCGTGCGCGCCGGCTCGTGCGTCTCGATGCCGGGGATGATGGACACGATCTTAAACATCGGGCTGAACGACGAAACGGTTGAGGGATTGAGCCGGGTCTCCGGGAACCCCGTTTTCGCCTATGAATGCTACTGCAGGCTCATCTTTAAATTCGCCGCGTCCGTGATGGGATACGGAGACACTGCGGCGTTTGATCAGCCGCGACGGGAAGGCGTCGCGTCAGCCGCCGAGATGAAGGAAAAAGCGAGATTCCTGCTCGAACGTATCAAGGAGGCAATCGGGGCTGCATTTCCGCAGGACCCGCGCGTACAGCTTGTCAGCTCACTCAAGGCGATCTTCTCTTCCTGGCGCAGTGAGAGCGCCGTCACCTACAGGCAGATATTCAATATACCGCATCATCTAGGAACGGCGGCAACAGTCCAGCAGATGGTGTTCGGCAACCGCGGATCGAGGTCGTGCTCGGGTGTCGTTTTCTCGCGCAACCCTATTACGGGCGAACGCCGCATCTTCGGAGAATACCTGCCATGTTGTCAAGGCGAGATATTAGTCAGCGGTACCGGCACCCCATTGCCGCTGAGCCTGTACCAGGATGCTTCGAATCCGGCGCGGGCACTGGAACAATGGGATCCGGTTATTTATCAGCAAATTGAGGACGCAGCCCAAAAGCTCGAGCTCCATCTGCGCGACATGCAAGATATCGAATTTACCGTCGAAGACGGGAACCTCTTCCTCCTGCAGACCCGTCGCGCAAAACGCACGGACCATGCCGCACTGAAAATAGCGGTTGACCTCGTGTCCGAAGGCGTGATAGATGTCCCGACGGCAGTCGCCAGACTTGAGGAGGCCGGCCTCTGGCAGTTGTTCCTCCCGGTTTTTGACCCCAGCGCCCCGAAGCGGATTGTTGCAAAAGGGAATCCGGCCTCGCCGGGGGTGGCCACAGGATGTCTCGCCTTTACTTCGAGAGACGCCGTCAAGCGGGCTCATTCAGGAGAGCATCTCATCCTGGTGGCGGATCGCACTACTCCCAACGACATCGGCGGCATTTCCGCGGCCTGCGGTGTCCTGACGAGGGAAGGCGGCATGACTTCACATGCAGCGATCAATTCTCGCCGAATGGCAAAGGCCTGTATTACAGGCTGCGAGATGCTGCGGATAGACAAGGAGGCGCAACTTCTGCGGATTGACTCGCTCGAACTGGGACCCGGCGACATCATCAGTATTGACGGCTACTCCGGGGAAGTCTTTCTCGGCGCCGTCGATATCATCGATCCCGTCATTCCCGAATCAGGACCCGACGCGCAACATTCCGAACTCGAACGATATGTTAACACCTTCCTCGAATGGCAGAAGCAAATCTCCAGCCAATCATCTCCTGATGCCTGAGGTCCGGCATAACCTGTAAGATGCACATGTAGCGGATTCTAAAAGGCGAGGTTAAAATTTGATTTTTAAACAGTTGTATGATACGTTGAATTCGCTTTCTGAACAAATTGATCTTCGAGGCAAGCTCCTTCGGTGAATCCATCTTCGACATTCCAGTGACTCCAACCGGAGCGATCTGAGGCGGGGGGAAACATGCGCAAAATTGTTTTGGCGGCGGCGATACTCTTAATTGTCGCCGGTGGCTGGGTCGCCTACAGCGTGCGACAAAATGCACGGGTTCAGAAAGCTGCGGCTGCGGACCGACTCCGAATTATCCTGATAACGCTCGACACCACCCGGAGCGACCATCTGAGCTGCTATGGATATAAACGGGAAACGAGTCCTTATATAGACCGTCTGGCAGAGCGAGGGGTGAAATTCACAAATTGTTACACCTCGATGCCCACAACCGATCCCGCCCACGTATCGATCTTGACGAGCGCATATCCGGTCACTCACGGCGTTCTGAAGAACGGCATGGAATTAACGAATCCGAACGTCGTCAGCATCGCCGAATTTCTCAAGAAAAAAGGATTTTTCACCGCCGCCATTGTTGCGCGGAGAGCTTTATCGCCGGAGATTCTCAAGGTTAAGGGGTTCGATTATGCGAGTGGGCCCAAACGGAGGGAGAAACGAGCCGATAAGATCTACGGCGAAGCTGTCAAACTGATAGACGAACATGTTGCAGACGATCTGTTTTTATGGGTTCATTTTTTCGACCCTCACTATCCGTACGATCCTCCAAATCCCTACGCAACCCGCTTTGGAACGGGGATCAGATCAAAGATAAAGAAGCCTGTGGGCTTCCATCCCGAATCGGTGCAGTGGAAGGAAGAGGAGATAGAACATTTTGTCTCTCTTTATGACGGTGAAATCTCGTACATGGACAGTTACATCGGAAAACTGTTGGATTATCTCGATCAGCGTTTCTCCAAAAGTCCAACACAGCCGTTTATCATTCTGGTCGGCGACCACGGCGAAACACTGGGCGAATTGCGAAGCCGGTATAATTTTGTCTTCGGCCACGGCGCCTTTTTGCATGATCACATCACGAAGGTCCCTCTCATAATGTCATGGAAAGGGAGGTTGCCGGAAGGCAAAACTGTGGATTCTCTCATCGAGTCTGTTGATATCGCTCCTACAATCGTCGACGTGGCGCTCGATGGGAAGCCCGAGCAGTTCGCGGGAGTCAGTTTTGAAGGCCCTCTATTGGGCGAGGCGGAGCAGCCCAAATCATTCCTGTTCGTGCAACGGAGACTATTCGATCAATTGCCGGCAAATTTTGAGGGCGCCCCTCCGGAGTTCCTGAAATACAGGGAACTGGCCATCATCTCCAGCGATTACAAGTTGATAGATAACAAATACAAAGGTATCGAGTTGTATCGGGTGGGTGAGGACCTCGAGGGGAATGACCTGGCTGAGACAGAGGCCGAAGTAGTTCAGAAGTTGCAGGCGGCGCTCAGCCAATGGTGGGAGACCTATTACGTACCCACCGCTTCACAGCAGGAGATTTCAGAGGAGAAGAAGGAGATACTGAGGTCGCTCGGTTATATCCCGTAACGGCCTCAGGGATTAACGCGACGGGGGCCGACACCATTTGCGGATTTCCGTGTTTGGAAATTCATCAGAATGGTGTCTGCCCCCGAAATGTTTTTTTGGAAGAAGGCTGTGCGAGTAAATTCGCACCTACTGTCCATCGGCCTCCGGTCAACCCTCCTCGGACGAAGCCCAAGGTGACAGTTGTCGCCCCTCCCCGATCTTATTAATTAGAGGATTGTTTAACCTGCTGGTTTTTTGGGAGTCGATACATCGGCGGGCCGGAATTGCGCTATAATGCAAATAGGGAATATGTCAGGCAAAGATCGACAATATGGGATTTTTTAGATGGAAAAAGATTTATCTGAGGGCGGCTCCAGTCCAAAGATCGTTTTTCAGGCGGAGAAACTGACAAAGGTCTATCATATGGGCGAAGTCGATGTGCAGGCGCTTCGCGGCGTGGACATGAAGCTGTATGCTGGAGAGATGGTCGTTCTGCTCGGCCCGTCGGGGAGCGGAAAATCGACATTGCTCAATATCCTGGGAGGTCTCGACACGGCCTCAGGCGGACGTGTTCTTTATGACGGGCTCGAATTGACCAGCGCCAGCGATAAGGAATTGACCGAATACAGGCGCTCGTACGTCGGCTTCGTTTTTCAGTTCTACAACCTCATTCCGAGTCTGACCGCGCTGGAAAACGTCGCGGTTGTCACCGAGATAGCCGAAAAATCGATGAATCCGATGGATGCGCTTCGGATCGTCGGGCTTGGCGAGAGGAGCGGCCATTTCCCGGCGCAGCTTTCTGGCGGAGAGCAGCAGCGGGTGGCAATTGCACGGGCGATCGCAAAGAACCCTTCTGTGCTGCTGTGCGACGAGCCGACGGGCGCGCTCGATTCCTCAACCGGGGTCCTGGTCCTCGAGGCGCTCGATAGGGTAAACCGGGAACTGGGGACCACCACGGCAGTTATAACCCACAATTCCGAGATCGCGGCCATGGCCGACCGCGTGATGAGGATGCACGACGGGCTCATTGCCGAGGTCACGATAAACGAGCGAAGGAAACCTCCGAGGGAGATTCATTGGTGAGCCGATGAGGTCGCTTGAGAAGAAGCTGCTGAGGAACCTTTGGGAGATGAAGGCGCAGGCTCTCGCGATCGCGATAGTCATCGTCAGCGGGGTCGCCACGTTCATTCTCTCCGTAAGCACGATGGAATCGTTGAAGCGCACTCAGGCGAGGTTCTATGCAGACTACCGCTTTGCGGACGTTTTCGCCTCGTTGAAGCGCGCGCCCGACGGACTTGCCGCCAGGATCGCTGAGATTCCGGGGGTGGACCGCGTCGAGACGAGGGTGGTCGCGGAGGTCAAGCTTGAGATTCCCGATTACGACGAGCCGGTAACGGGACGCCTTGTCTCGGTGCCGGATATCGGCGAGCCGGAATTGAATCAATTGTACCTTACCGAGGGACGAATGGTCGAGCCGGGCCGGGACGACGAGGTCGTGCTGGGCGAGGCGTTTGCCGAAGCTCATGGAATCAGACCCGGCTTCACGTTTACCGCGGTAATCAATGGAAGGCTCAAGGAATTGGCTGTGGTTGGGGTGGCTCTCTCACCCGAATACGTGTACCAATTGAAGCCCGGGACCATCTTTCCCGATTTCGAGCGGTATGCCGTGATGTGGATGGCCCGGACCCCGCTGGGCACTGCATACGACATGGACGGCGCTTTCAACGACGTGGCGCTGTCGGTTAATCATGCCGCCGCCGTGGAGAGCGTGATAGACCGGCTTGACGTCTTGCTCGAGCCTTACGGCGGCACGGGAGCATACGGCCGTATTGACCAGGTGTCGCATAGATACCTGTCGGAAGAATTCAAACAACTCGCGAACATGGCGACGGTGTTTCCGGTCATTTTTCTTGGGGTTGCCGCGTTTCTCCTGAACATTGTTGTGACGCGCCTGGTCGATACCCAGCGCGAGCAGATAGCGGTTCTCAAGGCTTTCGGATATACAAACCGCGACATCGGGCTGCACTACGCGGCGCTGGTTCTCGCAATCACGCTCATTGGGGTGACCGGCGGAATAGGCGTCGGAATGCGGTTGGGCAAAGGCCTGAGCAACATGTACATGGATTACTATCGCTTCCCGTTTATCGACTACGGGCTTGATGCGTCCACCGCCTTTGAAGGCGCCCTTATCAGTATTGCCGCGGCCATGGCGGGTGCGCTGTTCGCCGTAAGGAAAGCCGCCATTTTGCCGCCGGCCGTAGCGATGAGACCCGCCCCGCCCGCGGTGTACCGTGTATCTCTTGTCGAGCGCGCGGGGCTGGGGCGGCTTTTGTCGCCGCAGGCGCGCATGATAACGAGGAATATCGAGCGTACGCCGGTAAAATCAATGCTTACGGTGATCGGGATTGCATTTGCATGCGCCGTACTGGTGGCAGGTATGTTCTTTCGAGATGCGGTGGATTACATCGTGGAGGTGCAGTTCGGACTTGCGCAACGCGACGATCTTGCGGTATCATTCGTGGAACCGACGTCCTGGGAGGCTCTCTACTCGCTCCAAGGTCTTCAGGGAGTGGAGCGCGTCGAGCCATTCAGGTCTGTGCCCGCCACGCTCCGATTCGGCCACCGAAGCTACCGGACGTCCATCATGGGCATTCAGAACGGGGGAGACCTGTACCAGCTTCTGGACACGCAGTTCCGGCAGGTTGACCTGCCGTCCCGCGGCGTGGTGCTGACCGACTATCTGGCCGAAATACTTGGTATTTCGCCGGGTGATACGTTAACCGTGGAGGTGCTCGAGGGCGAAAGACCGGTACGGCAGGTAGCTGTCGCGGGACTGGTCAATGAATTCATCGGCGTTTCCGCATACATGGAGATATCGGCCCTGAACAGGCTGATGCGCGAGGGCCATGCGATTTCGGGCGCCTATCTATCCACCGATTCGGCCTATGACAGCCGCATCTATCGGGAGCTGCATGAGATGCCCCGAGTAGCCGGCACCACAGTGAGGAAGCTGGCTATCGAGAGCTTCTACGAGACCATGAGCGGGCAGGTCCTGATATTCACCACGATTATGACCGCGTTGGCAATGTCAATCGCGTTCGGCGTGGTGTACAACAGCGCGCGGATATCTCTTTCGGAGCGGAGCCGCGACCTCGGCAGCCTCCGCGTGCTGGGCTTCACGCGCGGCGAAGTCTCTTTCATACTGTTGGGAGAACTTGCAGCACTGACGCTGGCGTCGATACCTATCGGCTTTGGGCTCGGGCGCCTGATGGCGACGTACATGCTCGTGGGAATGGAGTCGGACCTCTTCAGGTTACCCGTGATAATAGGCGCAAACACGTACGCATTCGCCGCCGCCGTGGTGCTTGTGGCAGCCGTGGCTTCAGGCATAGTCGTAAAGATGCGGCTCGATCGGCTCGCGCTTGTAGAGATACTCAAGACGAAGGAGTAGCGACCAGGTGAGAAGGCACAGGAAGATGCTCGTGGCGGCGGCGCTGGCGCTTGTTGTCATCGCGGTCATATATGGATTGATGGAGAAGCCGGTCCGGGTGCAGACGCAGGCCGTGAGCCGCGGACCCATGACCGTCTCGGTTGAAGAAGACGGCAAAACGCGCGTGATCGACAGATACACGATCACGGCGCCGGTGGCCGGTTTTCTCAGGCGCATACGCTTGGATGAGGGCGATCCGGTTTCAGCGGGCCAGGACGTGGCCACGCTCGAGCCGTTGCGTCCGGAGAATCCCGATCCGAGGACGCGCGCCAGGGCGCAAGCCGACGTGGACGCCGCCGAGGCCGCGCTCAGAAGAGCGGAAGAGGAAGTTGAGCGAGTCGCCGCAGAGGCCGACTACGCCCAGGCTGAATATCGCAGAAAGCAGGGCTTGTTCAAGGAGGGCATTGTCTCGCAAGACGAGTTCGACAGGGCGGAGGCGCAGGCTCGTGCGGCCGAAGCGGCGCTCAAATCCGCACGGTTTGCGGTCGAGGTCGCGCGCCACCAGTTGGAGGCTGCCCGCACCGCTCTGAGATATACGGCTGAAGCGGCGCCTTCGGAGGCGATCGAACTGAAATCCCCTGTAACAGGCAGTGTTTTTGAGGTGTTCCGCGAGAGTGAGGGCGTCGTATCGACGGGCGAGGCAGTCATGGAGATAGGCGATCCGTCGGCCCTCGAGGTCGAGGTGGACCTCTTGTCCGACGATGCGGTAAAGGTGGAGCCGGGGACGCGCGTCTTTTTTGAGCGATGGGGCGGCGGCGACCCGCTCGAGGGGAGGGTGCGTGTGGTTGAGCCATCGGGTTTCTTGAAGATATCCGCACTCGGTGTCGAAGAGCAGAGGGTCCTTATTATATCCGATATTACCTCGCCTCGCGAGGTCTGGAAGAATCTGGGGGATGAGTACCGCGTGGACGCCTCGTTCGTGATCTGGGAAGGCGAAGACGTGCTCCGGGTGCCGGAGAGCGCGCTTTTCCGGCACGAAGGCGGCTGGGCCGTCTTTGTCGTCGAAGGCGGCAGGGCTTCGCTCAGGCCGGTTGAAATCGGCCAGAGGAACGGTGTAACGGCGCAGGTGCTTTCCGGTCTGAGCGAAGGCGAAGAGGTGATTATCCATCCCAATCGCGACGTCGAGGACGGCGCCCGCATCAAGCCGTGGCAGGAATAGCACTATCGATCTTTGGTTGTCTTTCACGCAGGCGCAGGCTTCCACCCTGCCGGAAAGGTGAAGGAAAGCGATGTCGAACGAATTGATGGATGCCGACTGGAATCTGGATACTCTTCTGGAAGTGCATTATCTGTTTTCGCGCCTGGGGAAGCGGCGGCAACAGGCTCTCTCGGCGCTTCTGCACCTTGCTGACAGGAACCTGAAACCCATAACCGTCTCACCCCTCGATCTCCTGAAAAACCTCGTTCCCTCGCTGGCGTACGAGCCGGACGCGGTGGTCCTCTTCTACTCGCTGGCCGAATTCAACACGCCGGCGGCTGATGAGGCGCTGAAGGCGATCCTGCGGGAATCGGAAAGGGTCAGGAACGAGGATTTCAAGAAATTTGTGGAGATAGCTGTTGCCGAAGGGAAATCCGATCTGCTAAAAGCGCTCGATGGACTGAAGCTTTCGCAGCAAAAGTCCAAAACCCTTCGTCATGCAATGAGCAGAAGCGAGGAATAAGATCATGAAGCGTTAACCCGCAGATTCAGGAAAAGAAGCGGACAAGGTGTTTGCGCTGCATGAATCGTGTTATTGACTGCCGCACACGAACCCGTATAAGATTATCGGCGGCATGTGTTGCTTCTTTTGCGATCTCGCCGGCGGACGCCCGGGGTCGCAAGTTACAGGATGCTGACCGGAGAAAAGCGAGGAGCGGGCAGAATGGATATTGAAGAGTTGGATGAAATACCTCCGTGGGAGTGGCCGGAAGAGGCAGACGAGATACTTCTGGAAATTTTGCGTGACGCTCACGCCGATGTTTCGAAACGCGTGCTCGCGGCCGATTTGGCCGGCGACTGCGCCGTGCTGAACGATGAGATCGCCCGGCAGTTACTCCTCATCGTGCTCAGCCCCGATGAGCCGAACGATCTGCGCGCGGCCGCGGTGGCATCCTTAGGGCCTGCGCTCGAGGATTCGGATTGCAGCGATTATGATGATCCCGAGGAAATGTCGATCTCTGAGCCGATGTTCCACGAAATAAATAAGTCGCTCGAAGAACTTTACAGGGGAGCGTTTGTCCCGGAAGAAGTCCAGCGGCGAGTACTGGAAGCTTCGGCGCATGCGCCGCAAGAGTGGCACCGTGAGGCCGTTTCAGCCGCCTATTCGAGCACCGACGAAAAGTGGAAGCTGAGCGCCGTTTTTTGCATGCGCTTTGTTGGAGGCTTCGATGACCAGATAGTCGAAGCGCTCGAGAGCGATAATCCGGATATTTTGTATGAGGCCGTTGTCGCTGCTGGTCGATGGGGGACGCCGGCCTCGTGGCCGCGCATCACAACTCTGCTCAGTTCGAAGGAAACGGAGAAAGCCCTTTTGCTCGCGGCCATCGAGGCTGCGCCGTATGTGCGACCGGAAGAGGCGGTCGAGGCCGTCGCCGGCTTCACTGATTCGCCGGATGATGAGATTGCGGAAGCCGCCAGCCAGATCGTGAGCGCGCTCGAGCCGTTTCCCGACGAGTTTGATAATACGGACGGCCTCTTCAACTGAGGAGCGGAGAAGACCGGCCAATCTTTTATCTTAGTAGCCCCATTATTTTCGATTTTTTTCGACATACCTCTTTTCCTCATTCTCATGCCATTATTCCAAGCATTTCTTCATGAAAAAATTGACACACGCTATTGGCATAGATCATATATGAGTCTCGTGCTTGAGCCAGATTGACTGCCGCTGATGAAAGCTTGACCTCGAATAGTCAGGACGGTAGAATGTTGTGTCGGCGCAGCCGAACACATCAGGGTATTCTCATTAGAACAGGAGCTTCTTCTGGAGATCAAATGACGATTGAAAACGAAGGCAGGCAATTCGCAGGAACAGAGAACGCGCGCGCACAATGTGCGGGGGGAAAGAAAAGTATCCATGAGCGAAAGCAGAAAACGCGTGAGTGGGGCGTTGTGTCCTGGCGTGGATGTAAAGCATGGCAGATCTGCATCCAGAATTTCGAGGACAAGGAAGCCAGCCGGCATGTCAGTGGAAGATTGGCAGATCGTGCTTCGGCGCGACTTCGGCGCATCCCAGAATTTTGTGATGAAGAATGTGGGAAGCGAGCCGATATTCTCTGACTTTGTGATCGAGAATCCCGAGACGGGTGGGAGGTACAGAGTCGCCATCAGGAGTGACAGACCCGGCCCAAATTATTGCTCCTGCGCCGATTTTTCCACCAACACCCTCGGCACGTGCAAGCACATTGAATTCGCTCTTGCCCGTCTCGGGAAGAAGAGGGGCGCCAAGAAAGCGTTTCAAGAGGGGCATAAGTCGCTCCATTCGTCAGTAACCCTTCGATATGGTATGAAGCGGGCGATCGCGTTCAGTGCAGGAACCGAATGTCCGCCCGAGTTGAAGAGGATAGCAGAAGAGTATTTCGACAAAACCGGCTTTCTCAAACCGGACAAATTTTTGCTTTTCGACGAGTTCTTGCGGCGCGCCTCAAAAATCACACACGAGCTTCGGTGTTATGATGACGCTCTCCAGCATATCGCTCGTGTGAGAGATCAGTTGAAACTGCGCGAAGCCGTGGATATGGCTTTCGGCAATGACATCAATGGGACTCTCCTCGACGGCATGCTCAAGGTTTCACTGTACCCATATCAGAGGAAGGGGGCGCTTTTTGCGGCGCGCGCAGGGCGCTCGATCATTGCCGACGAAATGGGACTCGGCAAAACGGTCCAGGCCGTAGTCGCCTGTGAGGTGCTTGCGCGGCTCGTGGGTATCGAGCGAGTGCTCGTCGTGTGTCCGGCCTCCCTTAAATACCAGTGGAAGAGTGAAATCGAGCGTTTCGTCGACCGGACCTCGCTGGTTATCGAGGGTTTGCTTGCTTCACGCCAGGCGCTCTATCGGGCGGACTCCTTTTTCAAAATCGTCAATTACGATGTCATCTTTCGGGATCGCGATGAGGTCATGAAATGGTCTCCCGACCTCATCATCCTCGACGAGGCCCAGCGCATCAAGAACTGGAAAACCCGACTCGCGCGGAGCGTAAAGCGGCTCGAGTCGCCATATGCAATCGTTCTCACTGGAACGCCTCTCGAGAACCGGCTCGAAGAACTTCATTCGATTGTCGAATTTGTCGATCGATTCCATCTCGGGCCGCGCTTCCTCTTTCTGCATGAGCATCAGGTGACCGATGATGTCGGCATGGTGGTCGGGTACAAGGAACTGGGGAAGATCGGCCGGACACTTTCGCCCATTCTGATACGCAGGAAAAAACGCGAAGTGCTTGCCGAGCTGCCCGAGCGGCTCGAAAAGACCTTCTTTGTCGAAATGACGAGAGAACAGATGCAGCACCACGACGAGAATGCCGAAACGGTCGCCCGGATCGTGGCCAAATGGCGCCGCTTCAAATTCCTTTCGGAGAGCGACCAGCGGATTCTCACTACGGCGCTTCAGAATATGCGCATGGCGTGCAACAGCACGTACCTGCTGGACAAGAACACCGACCACGGCCGCAAGTGCGACGAGCTTATGACGCTTTTGCAGGATGTCTTCGAGGAACCCGAAGCCAAGGCCGTCGTCTTCAGTCAGTGGATCGGAACGCATGAGCTGATCGCGCGCAGGCTCGAAGCCGCCGGCTGGGACTACGCGTTCCTCCATGGAGGCGTCCCCAGTTCGAAGCGAAAAGACCTCGTGGCGCGTTTCAACGACGATTCACGCTGTCGCCTCTTCCTTTCGACCGAAGCCGGCGGCGTCGGCATGAACCTCCAGCACGCATCCGCTGTTATCAACATGGACCTGCCCTGGAACCCGGCCGTACTTGAACAGCGCATTGGGCGCGTTCATCGGCTTGGTCAGCGTCGCCCGGTACGCGTGATCAATTTTGTCGCCGGCGGTACAATCGAACACAGCATGCTCTCGCTCCTCAGCTTCAAAAAGTCGCTGTTTGCGGGCGTGCTCGACGGCGGGCAGAATGAAATCTTCCTCGGCGGCTCCAGACTCAAACGCTTTATGGAGTCGGTCGAAAGTGTGACCGCCTCAATCCCGCAAGCCGCGCTTAGCGAACCTCAACTTCCCTCCGGCGCAATCACCGACGAGACCGCGGGCGCGCTGGAATCCGAGGAGATTGAAGTTGCCGAAGCGCCTCCCGCGGCTTCGCCGGCGCACCAACCGTTTGCCGATCTCGTCTCGGCCGGCCTCGCTTTCCTCGATAAGCTCGGCGAAATCCTTGCGGTGGGAACTGAAGGCGCCTCCGAAGCGGCGGCCCAAACAAGTCGGACTGGCGAGGTCGGCGCCAAGCGACCGGCGGAAGCGCCAGTACTTCAAACGGACTCGAAAGGAATGAGCCGGCAAAATGCTTCGCTTCTTGAAGCAGTCCAATCTTTCGTCGAAAAAGACGATGCCGGCAGGACGTATCTGAAATTGCCTGCCCCGTCCGCCGCTACACTCAAGAAACTCGCGGACGTCCTCTACAAGCTGAGCGGGAAGTGATGCTGGATTTAAAAAAGGGGATTCTTTCGAGTCCAATGCGGAGGTGAAACCATACCTGAAAAGCCTGAAGACGCCGAGTGGAATCTGGATACCTTCCTGGAACTGCACTATCTGCTTCTCCATCGGTCGGCGAAGCAGTGGGGGGGAGCGATTCGGGCGCTCCTCGAAATGGCGGATGGAAGTTCCGCTGACTGTCTCGCCCATTGATCTGCTGAGAAAGGTTATCGCTCCCTTCAGATTCGTTGCCGGCGACGAGGCCCTCATCTTTTGTTTCATATCCTGTCGCCGTTCGACTTCCTCTGGTTCTCACTCGGATAAGGTTGTGAGACGGCCTTTCATTTCGATTTCACGACTCTCTGCCGGCCTTCCGTCTTCCCGCCGCCAATAATCCCTTTGTGTGCGGAAGGGAAGGAGCAGGAGATTCCGCAGCGTGTTGTCATGTGGCTTGCGGTAACCGGCAATTCCTATGTCAATACTGGCCTGAGGAATATTGAGTCGCATGCTTCTATGAAGGACGTCCCACCATCGGAAAATGACGCCATAATTCGAGTTGGTTTCGTTTTTGAAGATCGAATGATGGATTCCGTGCATGCGAGGCGTCACGATTATCTTGTTCAGCCGTCTCTCGATACGAATAGGCAGCATAATGTTGCTGTGGTGAAACATCGTCCCGGCTTGAAAAAAGAACTCGTAGACCAGGTACGTGACAACCGAGACGCCCAGCAGCCCCACCTGCACCACTCTGAAACCAGTCGAATAGAGAATCTCGCCGAAGTGGAACCGGAACGAGGTCGTCACATCAAGGTCCGGGTCGACATGATGCACGTTATGGAAACGCCATAGCAGCGGAACAGTGTGGTTCAGCCGGTGCCAGTAGTAAAATGTGAGGTCCATCAGCAGGAAGCCGGCCGCACCGTGCACACCGGCCGGCAGCCCGAGCACGGAAAGCAGTCCGAAAGACTTCTGAGATGTTTGATCGGCGAGCCACAACGAAACCGGCCGCACCGCGAACGATCCCGCAATGAATGCCAGCGCCATGAAAGAAAAATTCACGAAGAAGCGCGGCAACGCCCGGCGGGTTGACCGGCGGAGCGGCGCAACGCGTTCCACTCCTAAAAGGAGCAGGAACACCGCCGCCAACAAACCTGCTTGAAGGTGCCCAACTATAAGAGACCAGCCTTCCATATAGTGCTCAGCGTCTGTGTCCGCTAGATCATCAGCTTAGCCAATCAACATTTTTTGAAACTGCCATCGATCTCCCTTATATTAACGCAATAATCTCTGCCTTCCCACTTGTCCGTATCAGTCCAAAAGAAGGTGAAGCGTATGGGCGCAGTTTGTCCCTTGGGGACCGCAATGTCCACGAAGCAGATTTCCAGCCCGGTGGGTGCGCTTGATGTCTGAAATTTCGTCTTCCATTCGTCCATGGTCCACAGAAGTTGAAATGGCTCAGGCGCCTGAACACGCAAGACATGCCCTCCTGCCACCGATTTGACTCTCCGAATCGGCTTCCACACCTCCAGGTCCTTCCGTCCCTTGCCAGCGAGGTACCGTTCAGCCACAATGGGAATTAGGTCGAATACCTGCGAGTCTGCGGCAGACCGGAGCAGCTTGATATACTCTGCATGCGCCCACATCAGAGGCATCGCCGAGCCCGCAAACCGTCCAAAGAACATGCCTGCTTCCGGGCGATCGTCTTCGTCCCATATCTGTTCGGGAAGCATTCCTCCTTTTGATGCGAATTTCTCCATGGCGCTGATGCAGGGCGTCGGATCGCGTCCCGCTGCAAATTCATAATGCCCTCTCTCTCCGGTCAGAAGGGGCCATGCGCGCCCCTTTCCCCATCCTTCGTAGGGGCCGCCGTCTGGACGTTCCCCATACCCATCATTGTTGTACCGGCGCCAGCATGGGCCGTAAGGGGTATCCACCTTGAGAACGGCGTCCACCACCTGCAGTGAATCCTCGATGAGGTTGTCCCCCGGTTTGCGTATCCCGTAACGGACCAACTCGAGGAAGCCCGCATCCACAATATCCTTCGCAGGAAACCTCCATTCTTCCCCGGGTGGTCTATTTCGAATCGCCAGCAGTCCCTTATTCGGGTCTTCGTCGGGAGACGGGTTGCCAATGTCCGTCGGATGAATCCGGATATAATGCCTCGGAATGCCTTTCAGCAATGTTCCTTCAGTCGTCACTGTCCACAGTTCAAGATGAGACTCCAGGAAATCGGCATAGTCTTCAAGGAACGATGCCGATTCCTGATCGCCCCGTGACCTGCAGAATTCTGCCGCGCAAATGAGCGCCGTGATTGAGGCCGCCAGTGTCGAAGGCGAGTATCCGCTGTTTTCCTCCCAGCGCTCCTGTTGGGTCATCGGGCCTTGACGGATTAAATAGGAAGCGGCCCTCCTGACCATGTGATACGGGTCAAAGCCTCCACACGCCCCGGCTTTCCAGAGTCGCCAGGCAAGCATCACCGGGAAGGCGACTTCATCGAGTTGAATGCCGCTCCAATAGGGGGTTCCGTCTATCCAGAAATTCTGCGGAAATCCGCCGTCATCCCGCTGCGAGCATGCCAGGTACACCAGCGCTCGAGCGGGCGTCATGTTATCCCCGCAGGCAAAAAGGCCGGTTGCGCTGTTGACCATATCTCGCGTCCAGACCAGATGGTAGCCGCCGATATCCTCGTCTCCCTTGCTTTGCCCCCAGGGGATGCTCGCCGAAGCGATGAGCGCGCCGTTGAAGGTCTTGTCTTCATGAGCAAGCAACAAGTTATGGCTGATCCGATACAAGCGACCATTATCTTGAGAAAATCGGTCCAGGTCGCGTATATCGCAGCAGACGCGGCGCCACTGTTTTTTGAATTCCTCCCAGTGATATTGAAAGGGGACGCTCAGCGACTGTATGAGAGTGCATACCGCGTCGTGGCGCCCCTGTCCGAATGCCAAGCCTAGCGTGAATTCGGAGGACTTCGACGTATCTATTCGGCCAATGACTGCGATATTCCCCTCCTCTGCTCGCTCAAATTCCCAATCCATTCGCAAATTGTCCCTGAGGTCCTGCCACCCGTCGCTCGCGCCGACATATCCGCAGGACGTTCCGGTGAATCCGACGGTTGTCCCCATGGCCAGATATGTCTGTTCCTTCCAAGCGATGAGCAGGGTTTGGCCCGAAACATGGAACCGCCGGGCGGAGTTACCCCACCCGCTCACCTCGAGATGAGGCGCGAGGAGCGCGAAAATTTGCAGGCGATCGAGCCAGTCCTTCTCAGCCTCGATTCGCACATGAACAAGGATACACGGCTTACAGGGGTCCGAGATGATCTCCTTGACGAGCCGATATCGGCGCTGCAGATCATCGCTCACGATTCGATATCCGAGCGTGTCGCGCTCTATGCACTCTATCTCACTCTTCAGGTCCCTCTTTTCCTCATGAAAGAAAGTCTTCCCGTCCGTAATGAGAAACTGCAAATCTCGGATTTGGGGGTGGTCGATGGTGGGATAGTACACTTCATTCAGAATGCCGTGAGACAGCGTAAACCAGATGCGGCTGGCCGCCGAGTTGGCCGTCCCCACTCCTTCTTTCTGACTCGATGTCCATTTCGGAGGGATTCCAGGCGAACCAAACGCAATAGCTGAATCGTTTTGCGGTTTGTCAGTCATATCACAGTCCTCACTTTGTCATCTTCTCTGCCACGCCAGGAATCGCTCGAAAAGCTTTTTCACGAAAGGCGTCAGCCGGGTTCGATTATGTCGTCGGCCACCTGGTTGATGGCTCAAATCGTTCCATCCCAATCTTGGTGTTTGGCTTCAAAACCAGCAGGATTGAAAAAGGAGAGGAAGCTTTCCCCAACGTCCGGCCAGGTGAATAAAAATAACCCCGGATCGGGAAAACCGCTAGCCGGAGAAAGTGCATGCTCGAGGGAATTGATCGCATTATGACTCGCCTATCTATGCTATTCAATTTCAAATTCTTGAGGTTTGATCAGTCTTCTCCAAGGTAGCTTGTCCATTTCGGAGAAAACTGTCGGCGGATACTGAAAAATTCATTGAACCGCAAAGGCGCAGAGGCCACAGCGCGACAAAGCCGCAACCAACCTCTTGGAACACGAATTTCGAATTTGACGAGTTACACGAAGGAAGTCCCTTCTTTTCGTCATTCCTGCGAAAGCAGGAATCCAGAATACGCGGCACAGCCATGCCTGCCACGCGTCTCGCGTGGTCATCTCAAGCTTCCTCTTCTTACTGAGCGTTAGCGCACAAGCTGGCCACGCTCAGCGGAACTTCATTCGTGTGATTCGGGCGTAAATTGAAACAGTCGGGATAGCAGGATTTGCTTTGGTTGCGGCTTTGCTGCATCTTTCAGCAGAAACGGCGGAAATTTCTTTGCTTGCCGTTGAGTCATTCGGCGTGACAGAGTATCTGAAAAAAGGAGGGAATGCTGATTGGCCGTCAAGAGAGTATTGATTTCTGTCCTTACAGCCTGCGCGTTACTCGCGACAACAGGTTTCAGCCTGGATAACGCCATTGTTCCGAAGGAAGAAATTGTCTCCGGCGGCGTGCCCAAAGACGGTATTCCGTCGCTTCTGGCCCCGAAGTTTGTCTCCGCCGATGACGTCGATTTTCTGGAACCCGACGATCGCGTGATCGGGGTCGAAATAGAGGGCAAAGCAAAGGCGTATCCAATCAAGATCATGAACTGGCATGAGGTGGTGAATGATACGCTGAGTGGGCAGCCCATCGTTGTCACTTTTTGACCGCTGACCCAGACGGGAGTGGTCTACTCCCGCATTATCGATGACAAGACCTACACATTTGGGGTATCTGGACTGTTGCATAAAAGCAATCTGCTCCTCTATGATCGTCAGACTGATACGCTCTGGTCCCAGCTTATGGAGAAGGCGATAGCGGGACCACTTGTCGGAAAGAGCCTGATGAAAATCCCTTCAACCGAAACAAAATGGAAGGATTGGAAGAAAAAGCATCCGGAAACGGAGGTCATGTCAACAGAAACCGGGTATGAAAGAAACTATTTCGTGGACCCGTATGAAGGTTACCTGCGGATCGGAAGCCTGATGTTTCCCGTCGGCAAGGTGCGCAGAGACCTGCCGACGAAACAAAGGGTCCTCGGCATTGAGGTGGACGGCATAGCAAAGGCCTACTCGCTGGAGGACGTGCAGAAACATTCCGGAATTCTCAGCGACACCATCGGAGATAAGTCAATCGAAATCGTCATTTCTCAAGATGGGCAGGTGACGGATATTCGTGACGTGCAAGGGAATCAAATCACCGGCATCTACAGTTATTGGTTTGCCTGGCAAGCCTTTCACCCTGAAACCCTGGTCTATGAGCCGCAAAAAGAATAAAACTCAAAACAAATTGATTTTCGTTTTCAGCGTTATAGCGGCTATCCACCCTCCGCAAACCCGGGATAAAGGGTCATGCCCCCATCCACAACAATGCTTGCTCCAGTGACATAGTCGGCGTAGTCGGAAGCCAGCCATACGGCAGCTCGCGCGATGTCCTCCGGCTCTCCAATCCGCTTGTAGGGAATCAGCTTCATCAACTGTTCATATGCTTCCGGGGTGCTCCAGGCTTCGCGGTTGATTGGCGTGCGAACCGCTCCGGGCGCGATGCCGGTGACGCGAATACGGTAGGGGGCAACCTCCTGTGCGATGCTCTTCATCATGAGCATCACTCCTCCTTTGGAGGCCGAATAATTGACGTGTCGCGCCCACGGAATCACCTCGTGCACGGAGCCCATGCAGATGATCTTGCCCGCCGAGCAGGAAACCTCCCTCACCACCCCCCGCCGCTTGAACTCCTTGACTGCCTCCCGCGCACAAAGGAATTGACCGGTAAGATTGACATCGATAACCTGCTTCCACTGCTGCTCGGTCATCTCATCAATAGGCGCATCATTCTGGATGCCGGCGTTGTTGACGAGGATATGGATGGTTCCGAATTCCTGAAACATTCTCTGGAACATTGCCCGAACCTCGTCCTCGCGAGATACGTCGGCCCGCGCGGCATACGCCCGTGCGCCCGTTTTTAAAATCTCTTCAACTACTCCGACTGCTTCTTCTTCGCCTGTTACATAGTTCACCACCACGTCGGCGCCAGCCTCCCCCAGTGCAAACGCTATCGCCTTTCCGATGCCGGAGTTGGCGCCGGTTACCAGCGCCTTCTGCCCCTCGACGATCTTCCTCGCCGGACAGACCGGCATGACTACCGCTGGGATTTCCTCTTTCTTGTTCGCCATCTTTTTTCCCTTGCTTGCTTTCGGTTTTTCTGCGGACGGTTCCCGAAGGAGAAAATCCGCAGATTATGATTTGCAGCATCTGTCGGTTAAGGCGTGAGCGCCTGTTTTTGCATATGGTGTCATGTTAAGTTCCCGGATGCTAAGGATTTTGCCATATGTCATGGATTGCCCCTGTCTTGTGGTGGACTTTTTAAGGAAAAATGAGGAGGGAAAGATGAGCCTGAGATACAATTTGAAAAGCCCTCAGGCCCATTCCCATTAGCCGACTCCGGAGAATGACTAACTTTCTTTCGGCAAATCCGCGGAAAGCGCTCCCACCATGTTTTTCATGTTTGTCGGGTCGTCGTCCGGATGGAGAACAATCATCACCATGTCCCATTCCCCGAACGGTGACTCGTCGAGAGAGGACGAATATGTTCCCTCTCCTTCCGAATTTGTCTTGAACATGTAGGGAGCTTCTCCCGCGCCGGCTTCACGTTTAACCAGCCCCATGCTCACAAACCATACGGTGTAGACGGAATCTGGACGGAGCCCTTCGGCCTTAACGGGGATGCTATCCTGATCCAGGGAAAGTATACCCGCAGCATCACGATGCGCCTTATCAGCTTTCAAGGGCAGTTGAGCTTCTTCCGCCCATGCCGAAGTGAAAAGGCTTTGAATGATGAAACTGACACCAATCAGTAACATCAGGAATCTTTTGGCAATCATGTGAGCCTCCTTTTTGTTTCATGCCAGCCGGAAACAGTGGCATTTGTTTCTCTTTAGCTTAGTGCTCTGGGTCGAAAATTCGGTGACGTATTTATTTTCATGCGGCTAATTCTTGTATTTCATTAAATCTCTGTAGTAGGTGTAATAGATCCTTTCGGGTGAATTTCCATTCGAACGGCCTGGCAATTTTTTCGTAGAGTTCCTGAAAACTGAGGATTTTGTTTTCGAGGTCTTCAAGGCTCTCAAAATCGTTTGGGACTAATACCTTTCTCTGCAGCACGGAGAAGTAAATCTCAATCTGATTAAGCCAACTGGCGTGGATGGGGGTATGGACTTGAATAGCATTGGGGTACCAATGTTTCAGTCGATCAACAGATTTTTCTCCCCTGTGCGCCGATCCGTTGTCGGTTATCCAAAAGACCCGACGTGCCGATCGATAAGGCTCCTGTCGCATGACAAGGTCGAGCAAATCACGAAAGCTGTCGATACCGGCACTATTGCGGCATACGCCAAAAAGCTTGGCACGGTGAACGTCCCAAGCCGCCAAGTAAGCCAAAGAGCCCTTACGTTCATATTCGTGCTCGACCCGGCCAGAGCGCCCAGGCCGAGGGGCGCTGATAGGGGCCAATCGGCGCCGGGCTTGGATACTGGTCTTTTCATCAGAGGATATGACAAAATCATTGAATCCCAAAGGTTTTCTCTTCCAGATCCCTTGGTACAAATCAAGAACACTGGCCGCCTTACTTTTGAAATCTGGGTCACGCGGCCATATCCAACTGCGATAGCACCAGGGCCGGATAGCATCCTTGCTCAGCCATCGCCAGATTGTTTTCCCGCTGATAGAGGCGACAATTCCCTGCTTTTGAGCTTGCCGGGCGATTTCGCCATGAGTCAGTTTGGAAAAAGGCAGCCCCAGAACCTTTGGCAACTGGCAGGCAAGCGCTTTGACCGCCACCACGACGTCAGGGGGAAAAAGCGCTGGGCCTTCCACGCCGCGGCTTCTCTTGCAGGCCAGCCATACGTTGGTCAAAGAAGCGTTTGCGCCATTTTGAAACGATCTGCCTGGGTAAATCAAGCTGCTGGGCGATTTGCTTGTTTGACAGCCCCTCGGCGGCAAGGAGGACAATCTTGGCACGCATGACTTCGCAAAACGGTGACGTATATTTACGCGCGGTCGCCTGTAACTGTTTTTTCTCATCAGCGGTCAGAAGAATTCTAAATGGGCTCTTTCTTGGCATAATCACCTCCCTTTTTCTAAAAGTGATTATGCCATACCACGATCAAATTTGCAACTTTAATACGTCATCGTATTTGTGACAATGAGTACTTAGTCTTAAATATCAAAACAAACTTAGATCTTGTTCTTTCCTGTGCCGCATTTTCTGGTTCCATGCATTGACACACTGCTTTCATCCCCGTCCTCAGGAAAAGCAGCTCACGATCGTGACATCGAGCTGCCGGCCCAAAACAAACAGAATCAAAATCGCGAGAGCCGTCGCGACCATCACTGCACTTGACCTTGAGACCATTCGTCCCGTTCTCATGCTGGGAAATCCTTTATTGCGACCAAGGAATCCTTCCTTATCCTTGTTATTTGTCGGGCAGAGAGAGAAAACCTTACAGATCTTTTTTCGGTGGGGATGAGTCTTCGGGTTTATCGGGGGACAGGGCGGATTCCGCCAAAGCACGTCGAATTTTCTTTTTGGCCTCGGTGGAGAGAGAATCCCTTTTTAAGAGAATCCCCTCATCCGTCTCTTCACCGTAATAGCCAGCCGCTGCTCTCAGGAAGAGCAGTTGCCGCCTGAACCTCGGGCAATACCGACACATCAGCAGGTGCATTTGCAAGCTAATGCGCTGGCGCAGCGGAAGCTTCCGGTCCAGTTGCTCCGATGCCAGGAAAGCGACTTCTCTACAGGTGATCATTTCCCCTTTTTCCTTTGTTCTCTTTCAAACCAGTTCGCATCGAGACAGCGGGCAAGCCGCATTCGAGCTCGATACAGCATCACATGTAAATTTGTCGTTGAAATGTCGAGAATCTTACAAATTTCCGCCGTCTCCAGTCCATCTAATTCGCGGAGGCCGAATATATTTGCCAGCCGTTCCGGCATTTGCGTCATACACGATTCAAATTTCTCCCAGAATTCCTTCTTTTCCAATAGCTTGGCCGGACTTTCACTCCAATGGGATGGGAACGTTTTCCACTTGCCGCTCGAATCAAACAGGTCGTTTCCGGCCGAAGCCTCGGAGGAAGTTGCATCAAACGAGTGTTCCCGCTGTCTCTTGCGAAAATAATCCAATATCTTGTGCTTTACTATCCCGACCAGCCAGGTCCTCACCGACGCCTGCCCCCGGTACTGCTCTTTCCCTCGTACGGCGGCCAGCAGAGTCTCCTGCACCATGTCTTCCGCTACATCCCGGTTCCTCACCCGCACCAGCGCATAGCGGAACAGGTAGTCGCCGTATTCCTCCAACAAGCTGTCAGGGTCAAACCGTACATTCCGGTTCTGAAATTCGGCCTGCATTTATTCAGTCACGTCTCCCAGGGCGAGGGGGACTGAAACCGCTAACGGAAATTACGCCTTTTTGGAATTTGTGAAACGATATCTGTCCCCGAGCCGAAGTCGTTGGTTTGTCTTATTTTGTCCATAATCTTATTAAATCCGCAATCCAATAATCTCATCAAATGCCAAATCTGAAACTCTTAATCGGAAGAAACACTCTCTCCCAATTGCTGAATCGAAAAATCAGTTACAAATTTAAGAAGATCGGGAAGAGCAACTGGGGGGTGGTTTTGAATACTGCCGCTGTCACAAGTGTTGTGAGAGAACTTCCGTGTTTCTTGCTTGAATCGCGACGAAAACCGGCCGAGAAGGACCGGCTGCTTCAGATGGGCCGAACAATCGAGGGAAACCTTCTCTCCGCTTTACTCGATCATGTACAAAAAAATTAGTGATTATGGGGTGATTGGCAATCTGCAGACCATAGCTCTCGTGGGATTTGAGGGTTCCATCGACTGGCTTTGCCTTCCCTGTATCGATTCCCCCAGTGTGTTTGGCGCTCTTCTGGACGACCAGAAGGGTGGGAAATTCAGCGTTTACCCTGCCGAAGAAAGCGATTCTGTCTCCGAATATGTTCCCGATACCAACATCCTGATAACCCGCTTCAGAACGAGCTCCGGCATATTCCAACTTACAGATTTCATGCCGGTCGCGCCGGCCGCCAAACAGGAGGAGCGGCCTGAACTCTTAAGGGTTCTCCATGGATTGGAAGGCAGCGTCGAGGTGGCGATTACTTTCGAACCCAGATTCGACTATGCGCGCGCACATACCTGCCTGGAAGAAATTGGTGGTGGAATCGTCGCCGCCGGCGCCGGCTCGTTTCTGACTCTGTCAAGCTCTTTCAATATGACCATAGAACGTGACCGCGCCGCCGGCCGAGTGGACATCCGGGCGGGCGACCGCCATTGGTTGCATCTGAAATATCTGTCCCGGCAATCGGCACGCCTTGATATTGATCGCATTACACGGTTGCAGGCTGAAACCGAAGCGTATTGGCGGGAATGGCTGAGCAAAGAGGAAACCGGACTCACGCTGGATTTCGGCCCCTACCGCCAAATGATCAATCGCTCGGCCCTCGTCCTCAAGCTCCTGTATTTCAATCCGACGGGAGCGATTGCGGCAGCCGGAACAACCTCTCTGCCCGAAAAGATCGGAGGCGTCCGGAACTGGGACTACCGGTATTCCTGGATTCGCGACACCGCCTTCACGCTCCAGGCGCTTTTCCGTCTCGGCCATCTCTCGGAGACCGAAGGATACCTGAAATGGATCGCGGACATGCTGTCCCGGTATGGAACCGAAGACATGCGGATCATGTACGGCGTCCGCGGCGAGATGTGCCTGCCGGAAAGCGAACTGGACCACCTCAATGGCTACAAAGGCTCCCAACCGGTGCGAATTGGCAATGCCGCCGCCCAGCAGAAACAGCTCGATATCTACGGCGAATTGATGGACGCCGCCCTTTTGCTCTCCAATTACGTCGGCAAGATCAATGTGAAGCTCTGGGCTCCGCTGCGCCGAATCTGCGACTACATAGTGGAGCACTGGCAGGATAAGGACCAAGGTATCTGGGAAGTGCGTTGCGGCCCGTACGACTTCGTCTATTCCAAAGTGATGTGCTGGGTGGCGCTCGACCGCGGAATCACCATCGCGAAAAGGTACGGCTTTCCGGCTGATGTGGACTTGTGGAACAAGACTCGTGAACAAATCCAGAAGGCCGTTCATACGAAAGGCTGGAGCGAGACGAAAAAAGCTTTCGTCCAGCATTTTGATACTGAAGACCTCGATGCAAGCGCCCTGCTCTTTCCCCTTCTCAATTTCCTCCCGGCCGATGACCCGAAAATGATCTCGACTATAGAAGCGATCAGACGCGAACTGGGCAAAGACGTGTTCCTTTACCGCTACAAAACCGAGGACGGTCTCCCCGGAGACGAAGGGTTCTTTCTCCTGTGCACCTTCTGGCTGGTAGATTGCCTTATAGAACTGAATCGCCTGGAGGAGGCCGAGCTGATTCTGAATCGGATGGAAGCCGCCGCCAATCCGCTCGGACTTTTCTCGGAAGAGTACGACCCAATATGGAGAGAGATGCTGGGGAATTTCCCTCAGGCCTTCACGCACATCGGGTACATAAACAGCGTTCTGTCGCTCCTGTCCAGAAAGAAGAAACAAGAGGAATATCCGAAAAGAAAAACGAAGCTTTCCCTGGCCCGACGACTCTTCGGAAAACAATTGATTCTCAATAACGGGCCACTGCCAAAAGAGACGCCCGCACACGAATTAGCGGTGCAACTGAAAAAATCGATGAACATTTTGCGCGGCGCCTTCTTTCGTACGCCCGAAGGAAGAGTGGCATACGAAGAGATGCGCCACTCGAAGGCCTACGATGATTATGCGCGTCTGAGTTACCTTCTCAAGAAGATGGACCTCGATGTGCTGAAGTCGAGAGAAGAGAAGACTGCGTTCTGGATCAACCTTTATAACGTTCTGGTGATTCATGGGGTCGTGGAACTCGAAATACGGGACTCGGTTAAAGAAGTGCGAAACTTCTTCAGACGCATTCAATACCAAATAGGTGACATGCGTTTTACGCCCGACGATATCGAGCACGGGGTCCTCCGCGGAAATCGAAAGCCGCCGCACTCCCTGTTCCCGCTCTTCAAAGCAGATGACCCGCGATTGAAATATTCCCTTCGAACAATGGACCCGCGCATCCATTTTGCTCTCGTATGCGCCTCATCTTCCTGTCCGCCGATTGATGTCTATGACCCGAACATTCTTGACGAAGATTTGACTGTTTCCGGTCAAACGTTCCTGAATTCTGGCGGACTCTCGATTGATCGCAACGCCGCACGTGTTTCGCTTTCTCTCGTCTTCAAATGGTATCGAAAAGACTTCGGCGAATCGGATGAGCAATTGATCACATTCCTCGCCGGATTCATCTACAACGAAGAAGACCGGAAATATCTCGAGCGGCATGCAGGCCGACTGAGAATCGATTTTCAGGGATATGATTGGAGATTGAATAGAACCTGATGATTTTTTTGAGAGGCATGAAGTGGAGCGTAAACAACTTCATCCGATGCATCTTTGCCCGGGAAAACTTCCCGATATCGCTGTCTTCAGATAGGGAAACGCAAAGATTACGCAACTCTTTTCCCGGCGCTTTCCATCGCCCGGGCATTGACATTGGCGCCCTGAAAATGATCAGGAAAGGAGGTTGGAATGGCTGAGGACAGGCTTACGTTGGGAATCGTCGGCTTGGGGAAGATGGGGGGCAACTTCGCCCTTCAGGCTCTGGAAAAGGGGATATCCGTTGTCGGAAAAGAAAAGTCTGAGAAACCCGAACTCCGAAGACGGGGGGTAAAGATCGCCGGGACATATGAAGAATTCGTCTCGTTCCTGGAGCCGCCCAGAGTGATTTATCTGTCTCTGCCTGCCGGCCCGATAATTGATACTGTCGTGGGAGAGCTTGTTCCCCATTTGAGTGCGGGCGATGTCCTCATGGACGGCGGCAATTCCTTTTATCTCGATTCCATCAGAAGGGAAAAACAACTGAGCGAAAACAACCTGCTGTTCCTGGATTGTGGAACGAGTGGAGGACTTACCGGCGCTCGTCATGGGGCATGTTTTATGGTCGGCGGCAAAGCAGAGGGTATCGCATTGGCAGAGCCTATTCTGAAAAAATTGGCCGTGAAAGATGGCTTCCTTCATACCGGCCCTCCAGGAAGCGGACATTACGTAAAGTTGGTCCATAACGGCATAGAATTTGGCATGCTTCAGGCGATTGGCGAGGGAGCCACGCTTCTTGCGAAGTGCGATTTTCGGCTGAATCTGGAAAAGGTCTTCAAGAACTGGTCAAACGGCTCCGTCATAAGATGCTGGCTTGTAGAGTTGATGCAGAAGGGTCTTGAGGAACAAAGCCTCGAACAGATCGAAAGCCACGTTGAGGATACCGGGGAAGTGAACTGGTTGGTGCAAATTGCGATGAAGAAGGAAATCCCCATTCCCGTCATCACACAATCAGTGATAGAATTGTTCAAGTCAAGAGATGTCTCTTCCCTCACATACCAGGCCATTGCTCTTATGAGACACGGCTTCGGGGGACATCCTTTCGGGAAAGACGGCCGGATCACAAAGGAACGTGAAACAAGCAGAATCCAAAAAATATAGAGAATGTTCGGCCAATTCTGAATTCACCCGTCATCTTGCCAAAAAAGATTCGCGCGCACTACAAATCCAATGATTCAAATATAGCGCCGGGTTCGCCTGTCAACTCCTTTTCCACAAAAGAAAAAGACCTCCATCACTGCAGGTCTTATGTATTCTATTTAGTTGCGGGGGCTGGATTTGAACCAGCGGCCTTTGGGTTATGAGCGGTTTCTTTTGCGGTTCGTCAACACACTGCAAAGGCTGCAACTTACAGCGGCTTCAAGATCTTACGCGCACAAACTTCCGGTGATGATGGTTCCCATATTCACCATGTTTTTCAAAATCCAAGGTACAGTTTAGGGTACAGGTTGCAAGATTGTCAAGTAAGGGCAAAACCCTTTGCACACGAAATCTTACACTGCCAAAACTGCCTCTAAAGACCGAATGCCAGTTAATTTAGGCCTGCCTTGTCCTTAAAACAATGGCGGCTTCTTTGCCAATTCAAAGTTGGTTGAAGAATTTATTGTATCCATTTTCCCTTTTGTTATGAAAAAAAGACAGTTTTTGATATACTTTTACTACCTACATTTTATTTTAGCTCTTCGCGATTAACTCAAAGGCGGCTCGCCTATGGAGATCCAGCGACTGGCCGAAGCCGAAGTCGCCGCTTGCAAGACAGCCGGCCTCCAGAGCTCGGGCAAACCGGGAATGACAGCTTGTCATCTCACTGCACTTCAAAGCCTCCACGCAAGTCCGGGCGGTAATTTCGTGTATCTCGGCATGATCAAGTGTCTCCCCCTCAATCGGGGATTTTTGAATATGCATCTCTGACGGTTTGAACAGAGAGCGACACATTCCGGAAAACGCATTTTGAATGAGGGATTGCGGGATTACGTCTTGCTTCGAATGATCGAAAGGCTGTCGTACATGGCCTGAGGGAGATCCTTTTACATGCCGCCAATCAACGACCTGTTCAGAAAAGGAAAACCTTCCAAGCAGGATCAAGCGCTGCTTGACGCGGCGAAGAACGGAGACGCCGAGGCGGTCAAAAGGCTCGTCCAGCAGGGCGCCAACGTAAACATCAAAGACGGAAACGGCAGGACTCCGCTGCATCTGGCCATTAAGAAAGGAG
>QZKU01000126.1 GCA_003598085.1 Candidatus Abyssobacteria bacterium SURF_5 | reverse complement strand
CTTTCGAGTATCCTCTTCAGACACTCGATATACAGGATTTAGTTCATGCTTTTCAATTATTTATGACTTTTTCTCACCCACAAATTCTCATGAGGACCCTCCTTTCTAGAAGCATCATCAAGAATGACGATTGCATCCTCGCTCAAGTATCGGTATATGAGAGGCAACGCCGGATATCTGGCGTTTCTCTGAACTCTTTTTGGGGGACCATCGATGACCGCAATGTCGATGGGCCCGATGTCCTTGAGAATTGATGAGTCATACCACAGCCATGATCTTCCTCTAAGGAAGACCTCCTTGAGTGGAGCATGTATCACAGTGCTTGTTTGCTTCATACCATGCGAATCGATAAGTTTTTCCGCCAGCCTTGCATATTTTGCATCGTGTTCCAATGACCAGATGTGCCCTTTCCCGTTGCTGATTACGCAATACGACATGAGAAGCGTCGACAATCCGCTCCCGCATTCCAGGATCACCGAGGACTTCCGATCTAAGACTTCCCGAACTATGATGCTTGCTAGATCAGGCGAGATCACCCAATCTCGCATCGGTGGCAGCGGTCGGGATGGCTTTACGACTGAGAAAAGGGAGAAGAGAGCTTCGATTTGCCGGTAATCTTCCCTGCGTCGTTCCGATATTTCGAGTTGCGCCAGGGTGATAAAAAAGGCTGCGGCGCTGATGGCAACGGGAATAACGAGTGGCCCAAGCAACCGCCAGCCGAGAAAACCAATAAGAAGCGGAACAAACGAAACAGCTGCAGCCAGAGCCAGATCCATCTTTTCAGCTTTTCTCAGATGAAGGGGCAATTTCTGTGGATCCTTTCAAAATGATAGGTCAAAATGATATTATTCTTAACCGCTTGAGTCAATTTTTGGGAGTAAACAATATGACAAAAAATCTCCGGCGCCTGCAAGGCGCTGCTTCAGGAGCTGCTTCGGGCGGCCGGGAAAAAAGAGTCATTCGACATTAAGGACATGTGCAATAATAGGCGCTATTGGTTCAGATTAATCTGTCTTCTCGACAGTGGTTCTCTGAAGAATATTCAGGATTTCGGCCGGAGAGGGTGCTTAGCCGACACTTGCCTGCTTCCCCTTTCATGACCAAGAGTAAGGAGAAGCTGTAAATTGTGCACTACTACCACATAAGATTGGTGGCGGGACGCAGAATCGAACTGCGGACACAAGGATTTTCAGTCCTCTGCTCTACCGACTGAGCTATCCCGCCGTTATATGCATATACCATGCGCTGATTGTGTCGCATCTAAAATACACAATCTTGGCGCATTTTGTCAAGCAAGTGAAATCCACCTTCGTTCTTATGCTGACCACTTTGACAGCGACAAACGCTTTTGTTAAACTATGGCCGCTTTCAGTCGGCGTCTCCAGCACCCCATTCACTAAGCCGAGAGGATCGCCATGAAAATTCATGAATACCAGGCAAAGGAGCTTTTCCGCAAGTTCAATATTTCCGTCCCGCGCGGCTCGGTCGCTGATGATCCGCCCGAGGCGCGGCGGATTGCAAGCGAGTTGCAGTGCCCCGTCGTGGTTAAAGCGCAGATTCATGCCGGCGGTCGCGGCAAAGGCGGCGGCATAAAAACAGCCGCATCACCCGAAGACGCTGAAAAGGCGGCCGCATCGATTCTCGGGATGCGGCTGATAACGCATCAGACTGGTCCGGAAGGACGCCTCGTGCGTCGCGTCCTGATCGAGCAGGCCGGCAATGTTGCGCGCGAGCTTTATCTGGGCATCGTTATCGACCGCATTTCCGAGCGGCCTATTATAATGGCGAGCGAGGCGGGAGGCATGGACATCGAGCAGGTGGCCGCAGCGACGCCGGAAAAAATCATCAAGGTCGTCGTTGATCCCGCGGTCGGGCTCCAGGCGTTCCAGATTCGAAAGCTGCAGTACGGGCTTCATCTCGACAAGGAACTCAGCGGAAAGATCGGGCGCATGATCTCGAACCTGTATCGTGCGTTCATCGAGATGGATTTGTCGCTGGTTGAGATTAATCCGCTCGCGGTCACCGATGCCGGCGACGCATTCGCACTCGACGCGAAAGTGAATTTGGACGACAACGCGCTATATCGCCATGAGGATCTGAAAGCGCTGCGGGATATCCACGAGGAAGAACCGCTCGAGGTGGAGGCGTCCAAATCGAATCTGAGCTACATCAAGCTGGATGGATCGGTCGGCTGCATGGTAAATGGTGCCGGCCTTGCGATGGCTACAATGGATATCATTAAGCTGCACGGCCAGATGCCGGCTAATTTCCTGGACGTGGGAGGCGCTGCCGACCCGCAGCGTGTGGCCAACGCGTTTCGCATTCTGACGTCCGAGAAGAACGTGCGTGCCGTTCTCGTGAATATTTTCGGAGGCATCGTGCGCTGCGACCGGGTGGCAAACGGTATCGTCGAAGCGCTACGGGAAGTCGAGGTGAACGTGCCGATCGTTGTGCGCCTCGAGGGAACCAATGCCGCGGAAGCCAGAGAAATTCTCGCAAAATCGGGCCTTGCTTTTACCGTCGCGAACACGTTTGAGGATGCCGCACGCAAAGCCGTCGCGGCCGTCGCATAGGGGGGCTGAAATGAGTATCCTGGTCAATGAGAAGACGCGACTGCTCGTGCAGGGTATCACAGGCCGCGAAGGCGCGTTCCACACAAAGCAGTGCATCGAATACGGCACCAATGTAGTCGGGGGTGTAACGCCGGGAAAAGGCGGAACGGCCGCCGACGGCGTTCCCGTTTTCAACACGGTTGAGGCTGCAGTTCATGAGACCGCCGCAAACGTTTCGCTCATTTTCGTCCCACCTCCCTTTGCGGCCGACGCTATTATGGAAGCGGCCGATGCCCGCATTCCGCTTGTTGTATGCATCACGGAAGGCATTCCAACGCTGGATATGGTCCGCGTGAAACGATATCTCGCCGACCGGCCCACCCGCTTGATCGGGCCCAACTGTCCTGGAGTCATTACCCCTGGCAAATGCAAGGTCGGGATCATGCCCGGATTCATTCATAAGCCGGGAAATGTGGGTCTGATCTCGCGAAGCGGAACGCTGACGTATGAAGCAGTCGATCAGCTTACACGGTGCGGCATCGGCCAATCAACCTGTATCGGCATTGGCGGAGACCCCGTTATCGGAAGCACGTTCGTTGATCTTCTGAAACTGTTCAAAGAGGATGCCGGCACTCATGCCGTTGTCATCATCGGGGAAATCGGAGGGACAGCCGAGGAGCAGGCGGCTGAATACGTCGCGGCGCAGTTTCCGAAACCGGTGGTGAGTTTCATTGCGGGGCTGACCGCGCCTCCCGGCAAGCGAATGGGTCATGCAGGCGCCATCATCGCCGGCGGCAAAGGAACGGCAGCGGAGAAGATGAAGGCCATGAAGGCTGCAGGAATTACCGTTTGTGAGAGTCCTGCAGTTATCGGCCGTACTGTAGCGGAAGTTCTCAGCAAGTGAGACGCGAACGAATCATTCCAGTTTCAACTTTTTAAGCAGCTCATCTGATGCCCGTTCGATCGCGGGGGCTACTCCCTCCAGAGTCGGGAAACGATCGGAGATTATCGCCACGATCTCTCCCGAGTGGACGTTCGCGACTCGAACGTTTATCAGATAAAAATCCTCGTATGAGCCGATTTCGCCGACTACAAGCAGATCGGCTGACAGCGCCAACGCAATTTTTCTGAGGGGCTCCGTTCCAATCGGGCGCCGCTCAGCAATTCCCATTACTCTGGCCGCTTCCTTCACTGCGGCGCGTCGAACAGCCGAGACCTTTTTGCTGCGCTCGAGGCAGTGTGTTAGATAGGCCGATGCCGCGCACGCGAGGTAACCGGAATCGCTCGGACATCCCTGGATGAAAAAGTCCGAAACCACGATGTTTCTGGTTCCCGCCGGCTTCGCTCCGGCAGGCTCATTCTTTTTGATTTTTTTGAAAACGGCTTCGCGGGCAGCCGTGGAGCCGATAAAGATAACCTCCTTTTCAAATTCCGAAATGAAGGAGCGTACCAGCTCATTCTGAGTTGTCGCTTGTAAAATTCCGGCATAAGCGGAGGCAGCCGGGATTTTATTCTGCTGCCAATAATAATTCACGAGACAAGCAGTGTTGACCGGATTCAAAGGAGCAAGGTCGAACGCCTTCTTGTGAAGGGCAAGCGCTGCGTCTGGCTTTCCTTCCGCCTCCGACACCTGCGCCGCCGAAACAAATGCTGCGACTTTCTGCCAGCGATACGAAAGCCGACTTTTCACGGCATTATGGAAGGCCGCCGAGGCAGCCGCGCATTCTCCCATTCGCGAGAGTGCCAGTCCTTTAACCCACTGTGCGAATCCGTTCTCCGGCGCCTTCTGGCATTCGGCCAGCGCACGTCGAGTGTTCCCCTCGCAAAACAGGAGAAACGCTCTTGCCGCAGGCAGGTCCGCCGAAGGCGAAGCGCTTTTCTGATCCCACTCCTTCATCTCTGCTTGGGCTGTTTTCACATCTCCCCTCAAAATGGCGGAATACATGCGGCACATCTGTACCGCAGTCTCATCTCCAATTTCCGGCGGGACAACTCGATAACATCTTTCGGCTGCGTCAGGAAATCCATTCGCAAGAAAAACATCAGCAACAGCAAGCACCATCTCCACCGATGAAGCAGGTTCGTCAAGCACTGCCAGCAAATGGTTACCGGGTCCAAGAATGGCGACCGCAGGTGATGATCGCGACATGCCGAGAGCTGCAGTCGCGTTCTTATCATCGACAAGGATCCTCGATGAAAAAGCGCCAAAGGAATACCGGTCTTCTGCGGGAATTTGGCGGGTGATCCCAAATGCAGAGATACCGCCGACTGAGGATGCGGCATCGATCAAATCAGCCAGGATCTTTTTGCTCTTACTCGAATATTCAAACTGATACAGGATTACCATGTTTTGCGGTGTCGCAACAAGTTCGACAGTCTCGTTCGACAGATCTTTCATTGAGAGCGGCGAGATCGAGCTGCCGATCTCCACGCCCAATGCGGCAGAGCATGGAAGAAAGAGTAACACGCAAAAAGGGACTAAAATTCGCATTCGCGGAAAGGGAGCGGCAAAGATTTTTCTCTGACGTAATCGTTGCACGGGAGAAGGAAGGATAAATGGAATTTTAGTGAAAAAAAGCGGGAGCGACGAGACTCGAACTCGCGACCTCCGGCGTGACAGGCCGGCGTTCTAACCAACTGAACTACGCCCCCCGCATCGGGACTACACTACATGTATAACCTAAAAACGGCAAAAAGTCAAGTGCAGGACAGGTGTTACGGGAGTGCTGCAGACGAAATCGCACAAGTACGGAGTATGATTCAGAAGGGATCACATCAGAGGGTTATGCCGTATTTCTTGATGCGATACTGGAGCGTTTTATAGGTCATCCCGAGCAGTTTGGAAGCTTTAAGGATGTGCCCGTTGGTCTTGCTGAGCGCCTCACAGATCAGCTTTTTCTGCACGTCATCGATTGAGACACCCTCCTCGGGCAGACAGATGCCGTCAAGCTCCTGTGCGCAGACGACCTGCGGATAGGCAAGATTACGCGGCAAATCCGAGACGTCGACCTTATTCTTGTCGGTAAGCACGAGCAGACGCTCAAGCGTGTTTTCAAGTTCGCGTACATTGCCCGGCCAGTGGTATGTC
Organism: Candidatus Abyssobacteria bacterium SURF_5; assembly: GCA_003598085.1. Lineage (NCBI taxonomy): Bacteria > Pseudomonadati > Candidatus Hydrogenedentota > Candidatus Abyssobacteria > Candidatus Abyssobacteria bacterium SURF_5. The sequence goes on along the minus strand of QZKU01000126.1, from coordinate 8,757 downwards.
ATAAAGCGGTCAATAACGGCGGGATCAATGGCCGGATAAGGCCGCTGAAATTCATGGGAAAGTTTCTTTTTGAAGTGGTCGATGAGCAGAGGGATATCCTCTTGTCGTTCGCGGAGCGGGGGTATTTCAATCACGATGACGTTGAGGCGGAAGAAGAGGTCTTCCCGGAAATTTCCTTTCTGGACCTCCTGTTCCAGATTCTTATTCGTTGCGGCGATCACGCGGACATCGATGGGAATCAAATCGGTTCCTCCGACTCGTTCAATCTTCATCTCTTGGAGAACCCGCAGGAGTTTCGCCTGCAGATCCAGAGACATGTCACCAATTTCGTCCAGAAAAATCGTGCCCTCGTGAGAGATCTCGAATTTTCCTTTCTTCGTCTGGACCGCCCCGGTAAAAGCGCCCTTCTCGTGTCCGAACAGTTCGCTCTCAATCAGGTTCTCCGGTACGGCTGCGCAATTAACCGCGACAAAGGGCTTATCCTTGCGCGGGCCGTCGAAATGGATGCTCCGGGCCACCAGCTCTTTCCCCGTTCCGCTCTCGCCCTGGATCAACACCGTGCTGTTGACCGGAATCGATTTCTCCATCAGGCGAAAGAGCCGCTGCATCTTTTTGCCTGCTCCGACAATATTGCCGGTCGTGAACCGGGTTTTGACCAGTTCCCGCAACTGCAGATTCTCCTCGCGCAAGTCTCGATGTTCGAGCGCTCTCCTGACCGAGACGAGGAGCGCATCCTTATTGAATGGTTTTGTGATGTAATCATAGGCGCCTTCCCGCATCGCCTCGACGGCGCTCTCGATGGAACCGTACGCCGTCATGACAATGACTTCGGTCTCTGGGGAGGTGCGCTTGACTTCGCTCAGGACATCCAGGCCGGTACCGTCCTGCATCTTGAGGTCAGTAATGACTATGTCAAGCTCTTCGCGCTCCAGGCATCCAGCGGCCTCGGATGAGCCGCTTGCCTGGACGACATCATAATGGGCATGAGAGAGGACATCCGCAATTATCTGGCGTTGCGCGTCTTCGTCGTCCACCACGAGGATTCTTGCGGGCACGTCACATTCCTTTCATCGGCAGGGTGATAATAACCTTGGTCCCTTTTCCCACGGTGCTCTCGATGGAAATATCGCCGTCATGTTTCTCGATAATCATTTTGGTCAGCGAGAGCCCCAATCCGGTTCCTGAAGACTTGGTGGAAAAATATGGATCGAATATTCGGCTCAGTATCTCGGCGGGGATACCTACGCCTTGATCGATCACCTCTATCCTGCATGTATCGCAGGAATCCGTCGAGACAAGCCTGATTTTTCCGCTGCCGTCTGACGCGTCCATCGCGTTGATGATGATATTAAGTAAAGCACTTTTCAGGAGTTGCGGGTCTATGAGCGCCTCTCGGCTGATCGCCTGAATATCCGTTTCGATGCGGATGCCCCTCTTGGAGGCGTCTTTCTCGATCAAGCGGACGGTCTCGTGGAGCAGTTTGTCGATCCGATAAGGCTGCAGCGCAAGCTCTCGCTCTTTTGCAAACATCAGGAAATCACGAACAATCCCATCCAGCCGGTTTACTTCTTTAATAATCGTATCTGTGTATTTATGAAAAGATTCGTCACTCAGTTCGCGCGCGGAAAACAAGTCCTTGACATGCGAAACGGTAAGCTTGATACCATTCAGAGGATTCCCGATTTCATGGGCAATCCCGGCTGCCAGGTTCCCGATGGCGCACAGGCGCTGAGTCTGGGCGAGCTTTTGCTCCATTTTCGCCTTCACCTTCAGGGCCTCAACCATCTCGTTGAACTTCATTTCCAGCACGAGGACTTCGCTCGCATTCGGTCGAATGTCGAGTTCGTGAAGGTTACCTTCACTTATTTCCTGGCAGGTTCGCGCCATGGTCTGGAGCGGCCGGAGAATTTTAAAAATCAAGGAGCAAAGGACGATTATCGTTCCAACAAACAGAAGCACCAGCGTAATGAGGGTCTTGCTCTGGAGGGCTTTCACGAGGTGAGTTTGCGGAGCGATGGCGAGAGCGATCCGGACATACCCTACAGGATTGGATCCTACCATCAACGGAAAGGTTTGAAAATATGCCGTTATTTTTCTTCCCTCCGTTGGTTCTACCACAACCACTTGTGCGCGCTCCGGAATCCCAAATTCAAGAACGGGCATCTGGTCCGAATCAGTGCTTGAAACCACCTGTTTTTCCGAATCATATACAATAATCGCATCGACTCCATGTCGAGACTTCAAATCGGAAAGACGGTTGTGCAGGATTTCACTTGGGGTTCTTGCGTCCTCCAGGTTTGTCAGTTGGACCTGAATTCCTCGCAGTATTTCGGAGCTTTTCTCATCCATCTCCGAAAGAATGCTCTGCTGGTAACGGTAGAGGACGCCAAAGATACTTCCAACGAGGCAAAACGTCAAAATGAAACAGCAGAGGAGGATTTTGAATATGAGAGATTTATGCCACTTCATCTTCTTGGTTCTGCACACGTGCCTATGTAACAGTATAGGTGCTCGTCAATGCTTCTGTCAATTCGGCGATTGGTCGTAACAGCGGCAATCCAGAGAAATCTTGGGGCGGCGGGACCCGCTGTTTGTCTGGAAGACACTTGGCCAGGACGACTTGCAATGTGGATGGAGGAAAAGTCTCCGACGTTTAAATCCTATCGGATGGACTTGCGGATTCCAGCGCCTTTCGCACGACCCCCAGGATCTCATGTCCCTTTACCGGCTTATTAATATATTCGAAAGCTCCCAAATTCATAAGGTCCATGTACGATTCAACTTCACCATAGGCCGTGATAAAGATGACCGGCAGGTTTATCTTGCGCCGTTTCAATTCTTCCATCAGTTCCATGCCGTTCAGATTAGGCATTCGCAAGTCCGATATGATCAGGTCGAAGGATTTTCCCGATAGGGCAACCAGCGCCTCCTGCCCGTCGGCGGCGACAGTCACATCATAGCCGGACTTTTCGAACATCTTTTTCATTGCCTTCCGGAATTCCTGGTCATCGTCAACGAGGAGGATTGATTGCCTGTTATTCATTTCGAGCCCCCCTTCCTGAATATGCGAAACAACTGCGCGTTTTGATTAACCCAGTTCAATTATACCACTGTTTCCTGCAATGTGGAACCGCATCTTAAGCGACTGGCCCTTTTTCCTTTTGATCAGAAATCAGTACCCGGTCAATCTTGGCGGTGCAGCGGCAGCCAGACCTTAAAGGTTGTCCCGTCCGGACTGGAATCGGTGCACTCAATACGTCCATTGTGCGCATGGAGAATCTTTTGGCAGATATCCAGGCCCAGCCCGGTTCCATGCTCCTGTTTGGTGGTAAAGAATGGTTCCCAAATGCGGGCCATGTTCTCCGGTGCGATCCCGCACCCGTTGTCGCTAATTGCCACCACGCCGAAGCCAGGTTCTTCGAGGGTTTCGATTGTAATGACGCCCTGGTTGCAAGAATCGGTTGCATGAGCGGCATTCTGCAGGACATTGATAAATACCTGGCGCAACTTGCCCTTGTCGCCTGAGATGACAGGATTTTGCGAAACCTTCTCAACCAGGGTTTTGCCGTCGAAATTCCTGTCGTACCTGACAAGGGAAAGCGCGTTTTGAATAATCTCAGCCAGCGGAACCGGCTTTTTCTCGCATGAAGGCTCCACTCCACGCGCCACATTCGTGACCTCGTTCACAATTTCCAGCAGATGGTCGCGGGCTTCGAGCAGAATTGCAGAATAGCGCTGGAGCATCTCGTCTTTCGGGTACTTCTCTCGAATGAGTTCAGCCAATGTGATCAAACTCAGTTCGTTCCTTATCTCATGTGCGATTCCCGCAGAAAATTGACCAAGCACCGACAATTTGGCCGCCTCGATCAATTGATCGGTTAAGCGGCGGTTCTCCTGTGACAGATGGTACGCCTCGAGCGCCCGGTGCAGCGTCATGAGCAAGTCCTCAGTTCGCCACGGCTTTGTCAGGTACTTGTACACGCTGCCTTTATTAATGGCATCAAGAACGTCTACCACATCGGTGTACGCTGTGAGTATCATTCGAATCGTCAGCGGGTACTTCTCCTTGACGATTTCCAGAAAATCAGTCCCCTTCATTCCGGGCATTCGCTGATCGGCGATAATGACAGGGAATTCGCGCCGCTCGCAAAGGGAGAGGGCTTCTTCAGCCGAAGAGCAGGCACAGACATCGAAATAATCGAGGAAAGCAGTCCTAAAGACGATAAGATTGTTGTGGTCGTCATCAACGTAGAGAATAGGTTCCCTTTGCATAATGTCAGCCCCGCTCGGCTGCACCCGGTTTTGCTTCTCGGGGAAGCGATATCGTAAAAGTCGTTCCAGATCCTGGTTCGCTCTGCACTCTGATATCTCCTCCATGGCGCTTTACAATGGCCATACTGATCGAAAGGCCAAGACCAATGCCCCCATTTTCAGTCTTCGTTGTGAAGAAGGGATCGAAGATCTTCGGGATGATTTCAGGTGCGATTCCTTTTCCCGAATCCGATATGCTAATGAAAACCCATGATGGATCGCACCACGTCTTGATGAGAATTCGTCCGTCCTGACCGATTGCCTGCTCGGCGTTATCGAGCAGGTTGAGGAACACCTGGCCCATCTGCGACGCGTAGCAGGAATGAAGGGGAATATCGCCTTTCTCAATTTCTACCGTCACCCCCTCCTTCAATCGATACGACAGCAACCGCAAAGATTCGTCGATTGTCTGATTCAGATCGATTTCCTTGATCTCAGATTCACCGGTACGCGAGAAACCGCGAAGCGACTGAACGATCTCAGCGGTTCGCCTGGCACCGTCATGAATGGCCAACAGCAGGTCGCTTAGCATAGACATATGTTCAGAGAAATTTAATCTATCCGCCTCCGCTTCGATCTCGCTCAAGTCGAGACCGGCCTGCCGCGCCGCCTGACAGTAGCTTTCGTTCATCCAACGAAGCTCTCGGACATAGCGGCTGAGCGAGTCAATGCCGTTCATGATGTAGTTTACGGGGTTGTTTATTTCGTGGGCGATGCCGGAGAGCAATTGAGCTACGGCGGATGCCCGTTCAGATTGAACGAGCTGCAACTGGGCATCTTTCAGATTCTCCAGCGCGCGCTCAAGGTCCGCTGTGCGTTGTCGCACTTTCTCCTCGAGCCCCTTGTTCAATTCCTCAATCTCCCGATACGAATACGCGTTGTCGATGACGATCGACGCTTCATTGCACACGGCAATCAGCAGCTTCAAGTCTTCTTCATCAAACTCTTCATTCTGATTCAAACAGGCCACGTAGATTGCGCCGATGATTTTTTCCTTACGCTTGAGCGGCCCGCATATGACGCTGCCGATGACGCCCCTGCCGGAATGACCCTCAGCACCACGGGGATCATTCCCATCGTCGCTGAGGATTCCGATACCCTCCCCGATAACTTTCTGTACGATCGCTCGATTGACGTGCATCGGGTGATGCACAGCACCTTCGGCCTTTTCCTTGACCACCGCCGGAACCAACTCTTTTTGCTCGTCCTGCAGTAAGATGGCAACTCTGTCTGCTTTCTTCAGATTCACCACAATGACGGCTATGCGTTCAAATAATTGATCCAAATCGGTCATCGAGCCTACCGAATTGTTCACCTGGTACAGAAGTGCCAACCGCTGGTAGGTCCGGCGCAAGAATTGGATATCCGACGGTATCTCAATCGTGCTGATAAGCCGCGGGCTCGGTTCGCGCTCGCCAGAATCGATGGCAGACCTGATCACCGGCTCTGCTTCATCTGAGAGATCCAGGATCTGTGCCGCTTCCTTCTCCGGTTTGAGCGGGAAAACAAAGCTCAGGGCAACGGAACGGCCGAGTCCGATTACATCTCCATCCCGCAGCTCCGTTTCCTTTTTTATCTGCTGCTCGCCAATGAACGTGCCATTGGTACTCCCCATATCCTCGATATGGTATCCGCTTCCCACCTTGAAAATCCGGGCATGAATCCGTGATACACCCTCCGCTGATATGACAAAATCATTTGATAATGCCCGACCCAATGAGATGGAATCTGAAGTAATACAGTAGGTTTGTGCAGATAAGCCTTTTACAACAACCAGCTTAGGAATGACAGTGTCCATGGAGCTTGCCCTGGAAAAAGTCAACCACCCGCAATAGCAGAAAGCACGGATATCTCATCGCCATCAGCAAGCTGCTTTTGCTTCAAATCGTTAAGTTCAAGCCGGTTCCCGTTCAGAAGAAAGATTCCGTTGCCGCTCTTGACCACCTTGCTGAAAAAGCGCCTCTGAACAGCTTTCCGTTTATCGAGTCGCCCGAGGAGGGCGGCAGGTGTGTCTCCGGCCTGATAGCGCTCTTCCAATAGCTCGTTCATAGGCAGTCCTGAGAATATGCCTGCCACGCGTATCTTGACCATTAACTCGTCCCTTCGAGCGTGAGGAAAAACCTATCTGTTATACAATAGCCGCGCCACGCCATCCAACCCAAGTTTTTCGAGCCGTTCCCGCCTGGGGAGACCCGTCTCATAATCCCATTCAAGCTTCTCATAATAGCGGCGGCCAAGCGTTTGCTCGTCTATAGTCACCCCTGAAAGTGGTCCTTTTTGAAGAGGAGGCTCTCCAACGGCCCTGTTTTTCAGCCGTGTATCGGCTGGCCGAATACCTTCCCGGACATTAAAGCAATGCCTTAAGGTCAGTATCCTTTCTCCAACTGTGACAAAATCTTGCGTAGCTAGCTTCCAGCCGGTTGCCGCATTTATCCACTCGAATAGAGGGTATTCTCCTACCATCAGACCGAAGATGCACGCGCCTGCTCCATTCGCAACTTGCACATAGATACTATTCAGCACCTGGTGCTCGCCGATCTTATCATAGGAATATTTTGAGGATTTCAAGGTGACCTGTTTCACCGGTATGACTTCTTTAAATGTTTTATGGAGTTCCATAAGCATTACATAGGTATCCGATGAGATGGTATGGCGCCCGGGCGTGGGCTCGACCTGATATGCAGTGCCAAAAGTGGGATCAAACCGGGGGTCGTGCATTGGAAGCTCCTGCCCTCCGGCATGGATTGCAAATTTCTCTGAACCTTTTCCGATCCTCTCGGCGGCACGCTTGACGCCATCCGCCAATATATCGCCAAAGCCGGTTCGCGTGGCCACCTGTTCGGTCAACTCTATGATCGCGGCCGAATTGCCCCATCCAAGTCGGATCCCGCCGGTGTCCCGCTCCGAAATGATTCCATTCTCGAAACATTCAATAGCGAAAGCGATCGCCGCTCCGGTCGAGATAGTATCCAGTCCGGCCCGGTTACAAATCTCATTTGCGTACAGGATCGCTTCGAGGTCGTCGTTCAGGCACATTGAACCGAAGGCAGCCAGTGTCTCGTATTCCGGCTTATGTCCCCGCTCCACGTGATACTTGCCGCCTGAAAGATTCACGATGCCGCCGCATCCGAGCGGGCAGTAGGCGCAGTGATATTTTTTCTCCTGATATCGAAGGAGTTCCTTATCGCTTATCCGGTAGGATTTGGAGGCGATAGGAAAGTCGTGATAGCCGCTTCCGCCCCAATTTTTTATTGGCGAATCGCCGGCCTCGGCGGAATAGGCGGTCATGCCGGCTGTCCCATAACGCATGATAAGCTCCTTGTAGGTGGCCGGCGGCGTGGCAAAAAGGAAGGGGAAGAAACTGCGCACCATTTTCCCCATAAACCTGATGTTGTCGACGGACGTCTTATCTTTGAAGGGCGCTTTCCTCTTGAACTTCTGCAGATAGGCCGATCTGATCTTCGAAAAAAGCTGCTCCTCTGCGATTTCAGTTTTCCTCTCGCCGAGAACGGCGATGGCCTTTAGTTTTTTGGACCCCATGACAGCGCCCAGCCCCGAGCGTCCTGCTGCTCTGCCCTTATCGGTTATTACTCCTGATATGAGGGAAAGCTTCTCGCCGGCGGGTCCGATACAGGCTATCTGATACTTGTCATTTCCTAAACGGCTCCGGATCAGGTCCTCGGTCTCGACGCAATCCTTCCCCCAAACAAAAGATGCATCTATTAGTTCCGATTTGCCGTCATTGATCACGAGGAGGACGGGTTTTTCCGAGACTCCTTTTACGAATACGGCATCGTATCCGGTTCGCTTCAACATCGGAGAAAAATGACCTCCGGAATTCGCGTCGCCCCATGTACCGGTAAGGGGGGACTTGCCAACGACCATATATCTGCCGGTGAATGGGGCGCCCGTTCCCGTTAACAGGCCGGTCGCGAATCCAATAATAGCCTCCGGCCCCAGGGGATCCACTTTGCCAGGCTGTCGCTCAAAAATCACTTGAGCGCCAAGCCCGTATCCGCAAAGGAAGTCCTGATATATTCGCTCGTCAATGTGCTCGTCCCATAGTTTTCCTGAGCCAAGATCGACCCATAACACTTTTCCCATATATCCAAAAGGCATAGGTTTACTCCTTTCGATCACCTCATTTATTAGTGTGCGACGCTCTCCATCTGGCCGAGATGTCGCGATGCGTCTGATTATATCACAGTGAAATGCTGAAAAGAGAATTTATCGATCGTAAGGATAATGGGAACTGAAAGAAATCTTTGAGAATGAATTCAACTCGCTCGTACGCATTCCTGCACCGAAAGGAATACGCTTCGCCATCAGAAGTTCAACTCCTCTAAATTTCTTTTTAGTATCTGCAGGAATCGTGCGGCGGGGGCGCCGTCGACGGCCCGATGATCGAATGAAAGCGAGAGCTTCATGATCGGCGCGATGAAGATG